>JAWUWS010000118.1:0-10834 GCA_034111705.1 Psychrosphaera sp. | reverse complement strand
AGAAAGCGTAATGTTATACCTGATAGGCCTATGGGAATCTGTCAGGGATTTTATTGCGACTGGCGGCTTCGTATTATATTTCGTAGCTGCTGCTCTTCTTATTATGTGGGCATTAATGATCGAGCGTTGGTATTTCCTTACATTGGAATATCCAAAACTTCGTGACTCAATTATTTCAAATTGGGAAGCTCGATTAGATACCACATCGTGGAGTGCACAGAGCATCCGTGATGCTTGGGTTTCTGAGGCATCCGAAAAACTAAATGCAAGAATGTTAATTATTAAAACTCTTGTTGCTATGTGTCCGTTAATCGGATTATTAGGTACGGTTACAGGTATGATCACTGTATTCGATACTATGGCGACACAAGGTACTGGTAACCCTCGTTTAATGGCGGCTGGTATCTCAATGGCAACAATCCCTACAATGGCAGGAATGGTTGCAGCTTTATCTGGAATATTTTTCAGTACTAGCTTAGAAACAATCGTTAAACTGGCAAAAGCAAAGCTAGATGATAGCTTGCCACATCATTAGGAGATTGAACTATGGCACGTAAACAACGTTTCCGTGAAGATGATGACGCAGCAATTGATATGACACCGATGCTAGATATCGTGTTTATCATGCTTATATTCTTCATCGTTACTACCTCATTTGTAAAAGAGGCCGGTATTGACGTATTAAAACCTAAAGCAGCTCAAGCAAGTTCAAAACCTTCTGCCAATATCTTTATTGCGATTAGACCAAACGGAGTGATCTGGATGGATAAAGCTGAAGTAGATATTGAAAGGGTTGGCGCTCGTTTGGAAAGTATGCTTGCTGAACAACCAACTGATATCGTTATTATTCAAGCTGACAAAGAAGCAAAGCATGGCGTCGTTGTTGAAGTTATGGACGCTATCAAGGCTGCTGGAATAGATAAGATCTCAATCGCTGCGGAGAAAAAGTAGTATGGGGAGATTTATTGCATCAATAGTACTTGGTGTAGTAATTACTTTTGGCTTATTTGTCTTTATGGCATTTCTAATATCAGCTGGCTCTAGCCCTGATAATAAAGAAATGGAAAAGATTGTAGTTGAAATTAATACTACTCCACCGGAAGGTAAAACGCAGCAGCGTAATCGTGTGCCGCCGCCACCGCCGCCGCCGCCTAAACAGCCGCCTAAGCCTGAGCAACCGGAGCCTGAACAAGCTATATCTGATAGTGGATTTAACTTCAACATGCCTGGTGTGAATGTTGGTGGAGCCAATGTTGGTTTAAATGGCCCTGGAGCTTTGATACGAGACGGTGATGCAACACCTATTGTTCGTATAGAACCTAAGTTTCCAACTAAAGCCGCTCGTGATGGGGTTGAAGGTTGGGTTCAATTGAGTTTTGAAATAAACGAAATTGGTGGTGTTGAAAATGTTCAAATTATCAACGCTCAGCCTAAACGTGTTTTCGACCGTGAAGCTAGAAAGGCATTACGCAAGTGGAAGTACAAACCTAAGATGGTTGATGGTAAAGCTCAGCGCCAAACTGGCTTAAGCGTTCAATTAGACTTTAAACTAGGGGATTAATAGATATGAAAAAAATTGTTAATTTATTCCTTTGTGCTGTTATTTCATCTGGTATTGCTTTAGCACCTATAGTTGAAGCGAAAGTTCCAGCTGAAAAACAGGAAGAGTTGAAAAAACGACAAAAATCTCGTGGAGGCAAAGCCCTTAGTCCTAGAGTAGGTAAAAAAGTACAAAAAGCATTTGAGCTTTATCAAGAAGATAAAGTTGATGAAGCTTTAGCTATTTTACTTGAAATGACGCCTAAAGGTGATTTTGATAAAGCAAATGTAGACCGTTATATTGGGTCTATGTACGCAGGTATTGAAGGTAAAGGGTTAGAAGCAATTGCAAAAATGAAAACAGCAGTTGATTCTGATTTACTACCTTTTAGAGATCATTCGGAATTGCTTAGGAATATAGCTGCATTATCAATGCAGGCACTAAAATATGAAGATGCAATTACATATTATAAAGAGTATATCGACTTTTCATTAGATGAGGACGATAAAACTTATGTAGGTATTGCAAGTGCGTATTATGAGTTAAAGCAATACGATAAAGTTATTGTACCAGCAAAAAAGTCAATTGCTTTACAAGAGAAGCTTAGTCAGAATCCTTATATTTTAATAATGGCCTCATATTATGAGCAAAAAAAATATAAAGAAACGGTAAAGGCTGTTGAAAATCTAGTTAAAACATTTCCTGAAGACAGTAAATGGTGGGTTCAACTCGGTAACTTCTATGCATTAGTAGAAGATTACGATCGTGCGTTATCTACTTTTGATGTTTCATATAAGAACGGGTATTTGAAAAAAGACTCAGAAATGAAACGATTAGCACAATTGTATGCGACAAATGGCATTCCGTATCAAGCGGCTATTATCCAAGAGAAGTATATTAAAAGCGGACTAATTAAAAAAGATGATAACTCATTATCTATAATGGCCAGTACCTTTCAAAATGCAAAAGAGTATGACAAAGCTGCAACTTATTATGGCGAAGCTGCTAAGTTGACAAACGATGCTGACTTATACCGTAAGCAAGGTAATGCGTTAATGATCCAAGAAAAATATAAAGCTGCCTTAGTTGCTTTTGATAAAGCCTTAAAGGCTGGATTTGAAAACAAAGGTATGCTTAATCTTTTAATTGGTGAATCTAACTTTTATCTAGAGAAGTGGAAAGATGCACACAATGCATTTTTAGAAGCTAAGAAAGATAAAGGTAGTTCTAGAACTGCATCTAGTTGGTTACCTTATGTTAAAGATACTGCTAGTCGTAAAGGTGTAACTCTTTAGTTACTTGAATCTTTATTTGATTATAAAAAACCGGCAGTAGCCGGTTTTTTTTACATCTAGAAATTAACTTGTTTAGTAGGTGAGTCTATTCACTTTGGATATTATGTTAAAATACAGGCATAAAAAAACCGACACATGTCGGTTTTATTTTTTATATTTATGTATTACTTACTACGTAATCCATCATTTAAATGTGGGCGTATTGATTTAAGAATTGCACCTAATACCTTTGGTGTTGCAACAACGATATTACCTGATTTATCTTGGTTATCACCGCCTTCGAAATCTGAAATTACAGCGCCAGCTTCTTTAGCTATTAATTGCCCAGCAGCAGTATCCCATGGTTTAAGTCCTATTTCCCAGAAACCTTCCACACGTCCAGCCGCTACATAAGCTAAATCCAATGCAGCTGAACCAGCACTGCGCATATCTGATACTTGTAAAAATAAGTCTGAAAATATTGCTAGATAAGCTGGTGTTTGGTGTTTGTTTTTGAAAGGGAAGCCTGTAGCTAAAAGAGTGCCTGATAAGTCTTTAGCTTTAGACACTCTAATTCGCTTGCCATCAAGTTGTGCACCTGTACCGCGTGATGCAGTGAATAGTTCGCCACGGATAGGATCAAAGATTACGGCTTGCTCTAATTTACCATCAACTTTTAAAGCAATTGATACTGCAAAATGAGGGATGCCTTTAATGAAGTTTGTTGTGCCATCTAATGGGTCAATGATCCATTGATATTTACTATCACCTTCTGTAACACCGCTTTCTTCGGCAACAAATGAATGATCTGGGAATGAGGCTTTTATAGTATAGATGATTGCATCTTCTGCTTCCCTATCAACATTAGTAACAAAGTCATTTGTACCTTTTAATTCAGCTTGCACTAAATCAAGTTGCTCATATGCACGAGCAATAATTTTTCCAGCATTACGAGCAGCACGAACTGCGATGTTTAACATCGGTTGCATAAATCAATCACCTATTTTTAGAAAGAACGTAAACAGCCACACAATACAAATACTTCAACAGTATGCAAAATACTATAAAGAGAAGTGTGGAAAAATTAATAACGAACATTTTTTATTCAGCGCGCATTGTCGAGATTTTTGGCTAGAAGTAAATAGGGAGAAGCTTTAAATTAGAAGTTAAAAGTTTTCTATTTGATACATTCCTGACTCAATAAATCTTTTTGAACGTTCAGAAATATCTGCAAACTTAATTAACCTAGGCCCAGTAGGCTCAGCTAGGGTGTAATCTAATTCATCAATTTTCACTTTATAGTCAGAGCTAAGGTAAGAGACGTTTAAACCTATGAGCGCATGCTCAGGGACGTATATTATCGCTAACTTAAGTCTTGGGAACATAGCTTTCAATATACTAGCCATAAGGGTTACTTTACTATCACAATCACCTTTATTTTCTGCAATAACTTTTAACGGTGGTGAAAAGCCAGCCCCATTAGATTGAGTTCTAGACTCTAAAGTATTGTAAGGAATAGTTTGTATCCATGATAATAAAAACTCCGCAACAACTCTCGGGCTAGCATTTGGGAATTTTTCTTTAAGTTTATCTATAATTGAAGATAAAGATGGAGAGCTTTCTGTAGCAAATCTTACATGATCTGGCTTATAGGTTTTGTTAGATGTGTTACTTTTATAACCAATAGGTTGAAATTCAATATAATATTCATCGTATAAATACTCGTCTAAAGATGCATCATATACATTTTTTAGTTTAGTAGATTGCTCATTCATCCATTGGTTACTCGTACTTTTAAACTCGAACCCGACACCATTGTATGTTGGTTTTATTTTCACGCTGCCTTTTCTAGGATCTAATTTAGCAACAGCCTGTTTAAGTTTTTTAATTGAGTAGTTTTGTAATCGAGAAGGCGTTAATGCTTTAAAATGGCGAAAGTCACTACTGATGTTTTTTGTTGTGAGCTGAAAATTAAACTCATGAAGATTAGATTTAGCATCTTCCCATTTATAGTCAAATTTAGTTGAGCTACCAACACGAGTTTTATTAAATAGAAGCTGTTGTGAAAAAGCCTGAGTCGATAATAATGTTAACAACAATAGAGAGGTTAGGGTTAACGTTTTATATTTTATTATAGCTAGCATATAAATCCCCAAAGTGTTGTTATTCATACTGCTACTATAACGGCAACAATAGAAAAATATCCAGTTATCTTAATGGGCATGAGCAATTGATAATAATTCTTGCGCATTAGCTCTTGTTGTCGCCGATATAGTATCACCACCTAGTAGCCTAGCTAACTCATCTATTCTACCCATTTGATTTAGTGCTTCCATACTTGTCTGTGTAATACCAGTAAGAGTTTGCTTATTAACAAACTGTTGTTGATGTCCATAACAAGCAACTTGAGGCAAATGAGTAACACAAATAACTTGAGTATTATTACTTAATTCTCTCATCAATTTGCCAACGGCTGATGCTGTAGGCCCAGATACGCCAACATCAACTTCGTCAAACATCAATGTAGGTGTTGTTACTTTTTGCGCAATAATGACTTGTATGGCCAAACTAATACGGCTAAGTTCACCACCTGAGGCAACTTTTAATAGTGGCTGTAAAGGTTGTCCTGGGTTAGCACTCACAAGGAATTCAATTTTGTCTGAACCAAACTGAGTAAAGGTATCAGAGTTGGAATTTATTTCTATTTCAAAGACAGCTTCAGCCATATTTAATTGGTGCATACTTGATGTGATTTTTTTATTAAGTTGTTCAGCAAAATCAAAGCGAGATTTTGTCAATTGCACAGCTAACGTTTGATAATTTGATTTAGCTTGTTCTATTTCACCTTCTAACTCAATTAAACGATGATCAGAATTAATTAGTTTATTTAACTCTTCTGTTAGCGAGTTTGATTTATCAATTAATAACTCAGGGAAAACTTGATGTTTTCTACTTAATTCAACATATAAATTTAAGCGCTGTTCTACTTCAATTAAGCGCTCTGGGTTTAATTCTAAATTATCAACATATCTTTTTAGTTCACTGGTTCCCTCATCAAGCTGAATTAATGCAGAATCTAATAATTCAATAGTTGGTGTTAATTTAGCGTCTACATTTGAGGCTTTGTGTAAAATTGAAAGTGCCGACTGCAATGCTGAATATGCATTGCCGCTGTCGTTTTCATACAAAATATCTAACGCATGTTGGCTATCACCTTGTAGTGAGTTGGCGTGATGTAAGCGTTTATGCTCTTGTTCTATTTGTTGGTACTCACCTTCAATTAACTCTGCATTATTTAACTCATCAACTTGGTATTGGAGTAATTGAGTTTGTGCACTGAACTCTGCTTGTTTTTCAGTTAGCTGTTTGAACTCTGAAGTCTTACTTTGAAGCTCGGTATAAACAGCCTTTAAATTGCTTAGAAGTTCTTGGTTTCCAGCATATTGATCTAGCATGAAACGCTGGTGTTCAGGTTTAGTTAACAGTTGATGTGCGTGCTGCCCATGAATACTGACTAATAAGCTACCGATGATTTTTAGTTGTGATGCAGGAACTTGGCTGCCATTTATGTATGCTTTTGAGCGACCTTCTTTAGATACAACTCGTCGAAGAATACAGTCATCATCGTTATATAATTCGTGTTCTTTTAACCAGCTTTTAGCTGAGTTCAGCTTAGATATATCAAAAGAAGCAATAACTTCTGCTTTATCTGTATTAGCTCTGACCATAGAAGCTTCACTACGCTCTCCCAATGCTTGGGCTAAAGCATCAATGGCGATAGATTTACCTGCACCGGTTTCACCGGTAATTGTGGTCATTTGGCTATGCCAATTAACTTCTAATTGACTTACGATTGCAAAATTTTTAATGGCTAAAGAAATTAACATATAAACACATAATCAAATTAATAACTGTTGTAATGTACAGTAGTTTAATTTTTTCAACATGTCTAGATAAAAATGTACGTTAAGTAAAACACCATTGATTTAATAGTTTTGTTTGCCCCAATGTAATTTTTTTCTTAATACGCTGTAATAATCGTGATTTGTTGGATGAACCAAGCGTAAACCAAGGTGGTGTTTTTTAATGATAATTTCATCACCAGGCATGACTGATAACATAATGTGGCTGTCACAACTGATCTGTAATAATGAATTTTTGTCTTTTGATACAATGATTTTCACTTCACTGTCAGCGTCAACGACTAATGGTCGGCTGGTTAATGTGTGCGGGAACATAGGAACAAGGGCCATGGCATTAAGATTCGGATGTACTATTGGCCCTCCTCCAGATAACGAATAAGCCGTTGAACCTGTTGGTGTGCATACAATTAAACCATCTGAGCGTTGATGGAATACAAATGAGCCGTCAATGAATGCCTCAAACTCAATCATGTGAGCAACTTTGTCTGCATGAAGAACGACTTCGTTCATCGCTCGATTACTGGCTTTTAATTCGCCATCTCTATATACAGACACATCTAATAAAAAACGAAGTTCCGTTTTATAGTTTCCTGCTAATACATCAGAAAGGCACGTTTCGTAATCGTCTGGACTTAAGTCAGTTAAAAAACCTAGATTACCTCGGTTAACACCAATGACAGCAACATCAAATTTACTTAACGTGCGCGCTGCGCCTAGCATGTTACCATCACCGCCTACAACAATGGCTAAATCACATTCTTTACCCAGTTCAAGTAAGTTCATTACTTGGCAGCTTGAGTCGTCTATATAACTGGCAACGTTTTCTTCAACAACAAGATTGTGGCCCTTACTAAGTAAGAAGTTATATAACTCCACAACGGTTTCCATAGTAGCGTCGTGGTTTGTTTTAACAATTAATCCAATTGTTTTGAAGTGCTGAGCCATTGTATTTTTCCTAAACGCCCTAATTAATGTATTTATAAGCTAGAAATTGATTATCTAGTGGGGTTATAGCGTTTTTTCGACTGAATTAGAAGACTGGTAAAACATTGAATCAAAAAAAAACGACAAATAGTCGCTGTGAACTGATACTTAACTTAGTTATTAAAAACTATTTGAGGTGTGGCAGCCCAATATCTTCTAAGGCAATCTCTTCGTCAGAGGAAATATCAGCCAGCTCAGCAACCATCAGGAATGAAATGGTGGCATTAGAAAAACAGGGGCTCATTTTTTCACCTCATACTAGTGCTGGGCGTATCCCCTCGCGTGAAGGGTTAAGGCATTATGTAGATAATTTGTTAGCAACAACTCAATGTAAACCTAACATGATGCAAAAGTTGTCCGCTAGTTTAGGTTATTCAGCCAATCCAGAAATTATTTGTGCTAAAGCAAGTAAACTACTAGCTGACATGACGCGATTAACCGGCTTAGTTGTTATGCCACAAAGTAATGATGCGATTATTCGGCAGTTAGAGTTGGTAAGACTTGCAGATAGACGTTTGTTATGTGTATTAATTGACGAACATGATCAAGTACAAAATCGAGTGGTGGAATTAGCACAACCCGTTACCGATGCTGTTTTACAACAAACATTACAATTACTAAATATTGCTTTAGCGGGCCATACAATGGCTGAAGGTGCAGAGCGCTTACCATATTTTATAAAGCAAACAGACGTTGCTGTATTTGAGTTGGTTAAACAAACTTTGTTTGGCGATGAAGTGGTAGCTAATGAACAGTTAGTTTATTCGTCTGGTGAAACCCGTTTATTAAATAATGAAATATCAGACGACACAGATACGTTACGCAAGTTATTTAAATCGTTTGAAAATTTGTCTTCACTAAATCAAATGTTTAATAAAAGTAGAGACACTAATTGTGTATCAGTATTTATTGGTGAAGAAATTGGCGTAGAGCTTTTTTCTAATTGCAGTATTGTTGTTAAGCCGTTAATCAAAGATAATAGAGTGGTCGGCTATATTTCAGTGGTAGGCTCAATACGAATGGATTATGCGTCAGTTATCTCGGCTGTAGATGTGACTGCGAATATTCTTTCTTCAGCCTTGAATCGAGAATTTCAATCCCCATAATATGCGACAACATATTTTTTATATTAATTAGAATGGTTTGGAGTCAATAACCCCATGTCTGATCAAAACAACGAACAAGTAGAAAATGAACAAGCTGATATTTTAAATAATGAAGCAGACGTTCAATCTGAAGAAATAGATGCTATTGCGCATATCGCTCAATTACAAACTGAATTAGCGGAAGCGAAAGCGACAATAGAAGGGCAAAAAGATTCTGTTGTCAGAGCGGCTGCTGAAAACGACAATATCCGTCGTCGTGCTGCAATTGATGTTGAAAAAGCACATAAATTTGCACTAGAAAAATTTGCCAATGAATTATTGCCTGTTATCGATAACTTAGAGCGTGCTGTCGAGTTTTCAGATAAAGAAAACGAAACATTAAAGCCGTTAATTGAAGGTATCGAATTAACTCAAAAGTCATTCATAGATGCCGTTGCTAAGTTCGGCGTTGAGCTTGTTAACCCTGAGGGTGAAAAGTTTAATGCTGAATTCCATCAAGCAATGTCAATGCAACCAAGCGCAGACGTTGAACCAAATACCGTTATTGCTGTTATGCAAAAAGGTTTCACTTTAAATGGTCGCTTATTAAGACCTGCCATGGTTATGGTTTCAAAAGCCCCTTAAAGCATTAAATAAATAATATATTTAAATTAAAACTAAAAACCCGCATCTTGCGGGTTTTTTATTAACTTGATTACGGTAATATTAGTTAACTCAGTAGTGACACGCTACTTAATAGATATAAACGAGATGAATAATGGTAAATGTTGGGATTTTTGGTGCTAATGGCCGTATGGGCCGTAACTTAATAGAAGCGGTCGTTGCAGATAAAACAGCAAGTTTAGCCGCTTGCGCCGTTAGAGCATCTTCACCGTTTAAAGGAATGGATGCTGGGTTAATTGCAGGTATTGGTGAACATGGCGTGTTGGCTAGTTCAGAGCTCGATGAATTAGCTCAAATTACTAATGTATGGATAGATTTCACCTTGCCTGAAGCGTTGAGTGCCAATATAGATTATTGCGTTAAACATAAATTGAATATGGTTATTGGTGTTACTGGTTTGTCAGAGTCATTGCGAGAGAAAATGAAACAAGCCTCCAAACATATCGCTATCGTATTTGCTGCTAATTTTTCTACAGGTGTTAACTTAATGTATAAATTACTTGAAGTTACCTCAAAAACTATAGGAGAAGACTGCGATATTGAAATACTTGAAGGGCATCACAGATATAAAAAAGATGCGCCATCTGGTACTGCAATGGCATTAGGCCAAGTGATAGCAGATACATTAGATCGAGATTTGAACAAAGTTGCGGTATATGGTCGTGAAGGTGATACTGGAGAACGTAACCGAGAAACTATAGGTTTTGCTACCGTTCGAGCTGGAGATATAGTTGGAGAACACACGGCTTTGTTTGCAGATATAGGTGAACGTCTGGAAATAACACATAAAGCCTCTAGCAGATTAACCTTTGCTAAAGGTGCAGTAAGGGCTGCAAACTGGTTGGGTGGTAAACAAAAAGGGTTGTTTGATATGCAAGATGTGCTTAATTTGAAAGAACTTAATATATAAAATAACGGCTTAATGCATAATTACGTTCTAAACTGACTGTTTTTGTAATTTATGTATTTTTTTCTAGCCTAATGATGAAGTCTTAGCTACAATAATCGAAATTTGCCTAACACAAATGCTGTTGCTCATTTGTCAGATGAAAAAACAGGTTTGTGTGGCTAAGATTAACCCTATGCAGATAAAAACGTAAAAATCTGCATATCATTGCTAGGAGGTTATCTTGACTCAACCCGCGCTATTAGTTCTAGAAGATGGAACTATATTCCGAGGTACCGCAATTGGTGCTGAAGGTATGTCAGTTGGCGAAGTAGTATTTAATACTTCAATGACAGGCTATCAGGAAATAATTACCGATCCATCTTACGCTGAACAAATCATAACTTTAACCTATCCACATATTGGTAACTACGGTACTAATTCTGAAGATGAAGAAA
>JAWUWS010000117.1:0-12560 GCA_034111705.1 Psychrosphaera sp. | reverse complement strand
CTAGATAAAGTAGATAGCGTAATTGCCTCGCAAAACACTTACTTAAAAGCGTTTGGTGAAGTATTTAATACCGTTGATGTCAATACTTGGAAAGAGTACTTAACTCTACATTTAGTGTCAGAGTACGGCAGTAAATTATCTAAGCAATTTGTAGACCGTAGCTTTAGTTTTTATGGTACAGATTTACGTGGGATAGAAGAGCAACAACCTCGCTGGAAAAAAGCCGTTAACGGTGTTAATTCAGTATTAGGTGAATTGTTAGGCCGTTTATACGTAGCAGAGCACTTCAAACCTGAAGCTAAAGCGCGTATGGAACAGTTGGTTAAAAATGTAATCAAAGGTTATGAAGTTGCGATTAAAGAATTAGAGTGGATGAGTGAAGAAACTAAGATATCTGCACTTGATAAATTATCTAAATTCACACCAAAAATTGGTTATCCAGATGAGTGGAAAGACTACTCTTCTCTAGAAATAAAACCTGGTGACTTGGTTGGTAACTATATGCGTTACAACCAATGGCAAATTCAAAACATGCTGGAAAAATTAGGCCAGCCTATTGACCGCAATGAATGGCACATGACGCCACAAACTGTAAATGCTTATTACAACCCAGTAATGAACGAAATTGTATTCCCAGCAGCTATATTACAACCACCATTCTTTAATCTAGAAGCGGAAGACGCAGTTAACTACGGCGGTATTGGCGCTGTTATTGGACACGAATTAGGCCACGGTTTTGATGACCAAGGTTCTAAATACGACGGTGAAGGCAACTTACGTAACTGGTGGACAGAGTCTGATGAAGAGCAATTCAATGCTCGTGGTCAAATGTTCTCAGAGCAATACAGTAAGTTTGAAGTATTCCCTGGTGAGTTTGTAAATGGTGATTTAACATTAGGTGAAAATATTGGCGATTTAGGTGGATTAACGGTCGCTTATAAAGCCTATTTCTTATCACTTGAAGGTAAAGAGTCTCCTGTGCTTGATGGTTATACTGCAGAGCAGCGTATATTCTTAGGTTGGGGCCAAATCTGGCGACGTCTATATCGTGATAAAGAATTACAAACTCGTCTTAAAACAGACTCACATTCGCCTAGCGAATATCGTGTAAACGGTATCCTACAGAATATGCCTGAATTTTACGAAGCGTTTGGCGTTAAAGAAGGTGACGGTCATTACTTGAAAAAAGAAGACCGCGTTAAAATTTGGTAATTAATATTAATTACTAAGATTTACGATTAGAAAATGCCAGCTTATGCTGGCATTTTTTTTGTAAAGTTTTTTAAAAGCGATTTTTTTATAAGGCATATTTCTTCGTAATCGTTTAAATAAAACTATGAATTGTAAACGGACTTAATAATCTAATTTACCGTTTTTTTAAAGATTTTACTTCGAATATACTTGGCGGTTGGCTTTTCAAGATACATATACGATAAGTAAGCAATTGCAATACTAAGGATGGTAGAGGTTAGAAGCTTAAATTCTATTGAAATATTAAGATTATTAACTTGAACAATAATTGGCAGATGCAGCAAGTATAACGAGTATGATATT
Organism: Psychrosphaera sp.; assembly: GCA_034111705.1. Lineage (GTDB taxonomy): Bacteria > Pseudomonadota > Gammaproteobacteria > Enterobacterales > Alteromonadaceae > Psychrosphaera. Next base: position 11,006 of record JAWUWS010000117.1, on the reverse strand, counting down.
TTCCCAAAAAAATCCCCAACGCTATTCGCTAGTAATATATTGTTATTTGGCACTAAAAAAACAATAGCAAAAAACACCGAACTCATCACCAGTAACACCTCGTAACTTAACCACATTCTCTTGTTGGCATCTGTGGTTACAGGAGTGAACTCTGGATACATTAATGGGATTAATAAAAGAGTAAGCACAAACCAATTTTTATTAAGATATTGAGGTACTTTGAATCCCTTATAATGCATGCCCATTATTAGCCCAATAAAAAAATATGGAAGGCTTCTGAGTACATTAAAAATGTTATATTTAACACCGTGTAAGTCGCCGCTTAAGCGAGGGAAGTTGGTTAAAAATAAAATAATAAGCACGGCTATGATCAACACATAAATATAACCAACTCTATTTACAGCCAAATACCAAAATAAGGGAAATATTAAATAGAATTGTATTTCAGGGGAGATAGTCCAGAGAACACTGTCACCATAGATAAAGGTTAGATGGGATATTAATTCCTTGGTCGTTGTAATATCGTATAGCGCTTGGATGTCCCACAAAGACAAACAGTATGAGCAAAGTACAATTAATAAATATAACGGAAGTACCCTAGCCAACCTAGCAAGGAAGTACTTCTGTATATTTTGTTTGTTGAAGTCTTGTTCAAAATAAAGGTGAGACATTAGAAAACCGCTTAATAGAAAAAACAGCATGACGCCATATTGCCCAGCTGCGCCTCCTAAAATACCTCCAAGCCAGTTTGTTTCGTCGCTAAAGTGTGTAATAAATACAATTAGTGCAGCCAAACCCCTGAGAGTATTTAATTTTCTTATTTCCAAAACTTATTAGTTCCAAGTTTACTGTATTTACGTACATTTCCTTTAAGTGTCTAACATCTATTAACGAGTTTGCTTTTGCAAGCGAAAATGTGAACTAGAAGCCCCTAATAAAACTGCTCAGAGCTAATCTAAATACAAATTAATAATAGTGGTGTGCGTTATACGTATTTATAATATTTGCCTTACAGCCTTACAGCCTTACAGCCTTACAGCCTATTTCTCGAAACTCGCCACTCGAAGCTCGAAACTATCTAACTCACCCCTACAACTCTTCCATATCCGTTCTAATCCTTATAAACACCGGAAACCTTGGTAATCCTGTTTTCGTCGCGCCTGTGTATCGGTAGGTGATTATGCTGCCAATTTTAGGTGGTTGTTGTCTTTGTTTGTCGCTAAAACCTGTGCCTATTTTAAATTCCTTACCTTGTTTATTTCTTACCAATAATGAACCCATCATGTTTTTATATTTCCCTTTGCCGGATAAGTGTTTGATCACCATTGCTTCAGCGTCTAAGTAAGGCTTTAGTTTGATGATGCTATCTGTACGACCTGTTTGATAATACGCGTCGGCTTTATTTAACATTAAACCTTCACCACTGTTGTTCACTACGTTTTCATAATAAGCATTAAGTTGGCTGAATTGGGTGAAATATTTATGCTCTATTAGCGTTAGCCAAGGTATGTCATGTTGTGCAAGTAAGGTTTCTATGTAGTCCATGCGCTCACTAAAAATGAGTTTGGATTGTGGTGCGTCAAATAACATGAATTTTACGCTTTGCCACTCGTCATCCACTGGTGTTTTTTTACGGACAATGCCAGAGACTAAATCAAACTTTGCTCTAGCGATCCATAATTCCCCCTCAAGTACGACATTTGGGAAATCTTGAGTGAACCAAGAGGGCGCGTGAATGACGTTTCCTGTTTTGGATAACAGTTGAGTACCGTTCCAATAACCTCTTACACCATCTAGCTTTTCACTTACAAGGTAATTCTGATAAATGTTTTGTAAATCAGCAAGTGTAATGGTTTTAGATAACATAAGCTTAGGTGACTTTAAGGATGAAGATTGGCTATAAGTGGATAGCGGTAAGATAACTAGGCATAAGCTAATAAGTAAGTGTCTAAATGGTTTTTTAAGTAAAATAATGATGCGAGCCATAACTGTCCTTGTTAATGTTATCGATAAGTTGAAGGACTAGTATAGAATAAGTTTCCAAAATAGGTAAGTTGGTGTGGGAGGGAAGTAAATCTGTGTCGCACTGGCGTGTGAAATCTGCGTGTAAAAAAACCAGCCGAAGCTGGTTTTTATTTACAACAATTCAATTTGTTAGTAATTAAGCGATGCCAAATGCACTTTTAAGAACGATGAAACAGATAATTGAAAGACCAGCACCAACTGGTAGAGTAATCACCCAAGAAACAACAATGTTTCTTACTACACCCATATTAAGTGCTGCAATACCGCGAGCTAGACCAACACCTAATACCGCACCTACTAAGGTTTGAGTAGTAGAGATTGGTAGACCAGTACCTGATGCAATAATTACCGTAGAAGCAGCAGCTAATTCAGCAGCACAGCCACGACTTGGTGTTAAATGTGTAATACCAGTGCCAATAGTTTTCATTACTCGGTGACCAAATAAGGCTAAACCAGCAACGATACCAAAACCACCTAGAGGTAATATCCACCAAGCTAATGTTGCTTTTGCCGTAATCTCACCGTTATTACCAACAATGCTTACAACCGCTGCCAAAGGACCAATTGCGTTTGCTACGTCGTTTGAACCATGAGCGAATGCCATACAACATGCTGTAATGATCATTAATACAGAGAATATTTTTTCAACATTGTTGAAGTGCATTTTTTTGTCGGCTTTAGGATCGATATTGATTTTACTAATAAAGTATTTACCAATTAACGCAACTAAAATACCTACTAAGGTTGCATACAAGTATGTTTCAACTGTGCTAATTGAAAAGTCAGTAGACTTTATTACATGCTTAAGACCTTTTTGAATTGTCACAAGTGACATAATAAAGCCAGCTAAGAACATGTAAAAAGGCACGTACCTTTTTGCATTTGATAGTGGATCTTTAGTGTCAAAGATTAAACGTTGTGCAGACATAAAGATAATGTAAGCAAGTGTACCTGACAGTGCAGGGGTTACAATCCAGCTTAGTACTATACCGCCAACTTTACCCCAGCTAACTGCGTCTGCGCCCACACCAAATGCAGCAAAACCAACAATGGCGCCTACAATTGAGTGAGTGGTAGAGACTGGCCAACCTAAGTAAGATGCAACAGCCAACCAAATAGCTGCAGCGAACAATGCCGATATCATACCGATAACCAATAGCTCAGGGGTTGCAACAAACATTGCTGAGTCGATAATGCCTTTGCGTATTGTGGAGGTTACTTCACCACCTGCTAAATAAGCACCAGCAAACTCAAATATCATAGCGATAACAATAGCTTGCTTAATAGTAAGCGCTTTAGAACCTACAGAGGTTCCCATTGCATTTGCAACGTCATTAGCGCCTATGCCCCATGCCATAAAAAAACCAACTACAGCAGCAATTACGACTAACATCATGCCGTAAGCTTCAAAAAAACTTGAAATATTATCCATTGGATTTAACCTAATTTATTTTTTAAATTGATAATGTTTATTATCAGCGTGCAAGCATAAGCTCTAGACGCGAACCAACTCGTTCAGCCAAATCGGCCAACTCACCTATCCATTCAATCATGCGGTATGTCACCATCACGTCGATTGGGTTTAATTGGTCTTCTAACTGCTTAAGTTGCAAACGTATATCTATTTGCATGCGATCGGTATCATCCTCTATCGCATCCAATTCAGTGATCATGTTTTCAACTAAGTCTACTTCACGGCCTTTAAAACCAGTTTCAAGTAATTCATCCATTTCGTTGATAGCATTTCTAGCTTGCTTAGTCGCATCGATATTACGTTGCACAAAAGCTTTAAATTCTGTTTGGATTGACTTAGGAACTGAAAGTTCGCGCCCTAAGAATCGACCAGAAATGTCTTTCGCTTTGTTAGCTATTTTGTCTTGTTGAGTAACAAGTTCGAGGATATCGGTACGCTCAACTGGCATGAATAAACCACGAGGTAAATTCATTCTAATTTCACGTTTAAGTACGTCAGCTTGTTTTTCTAACTGTGATATTTCAGCGCGAATTTCTGCGGCTTTTTTCCAGTCGTCTACAAATACAGCTTCAAAAAATGGAACTAATAATTTAGCTGAACTGTGTACTTTATTTATGTGCTCTTCTAATGCTTTTAGAGGAGACTTTGCAAATAAGCCAAGTATTGAATTTGTGGCCATATTTTCATACCTTTTTGGGGTTGGTAAAAACGAGCGAATTGTAACTTGTAGTTGTGAGCATGTCACACCTGTTTAGTTGTTTATGCAATTTTATTTATAGTGCATTGCAACAAGCGTAGATTATATGTCAGAAATATTACACTTATGTGACAAAAGGCAAATCTCAAATAAATATAACTAGAGCTCATAAATACGACTCTCTAGGAGATAGCCTCTTAGTAAATGATTTTTAGCATAAAAAAACGCCTGAAATAGGCGTTTTTTTATGTTCTAGATACGAGACTAGTAGGGCTGGAGTCGCATCTAGTTAAGAATGTTTTTCTCTATATCATTTTCTGAGGTGTGGCGAACATCTTTACCTTTAACAAAGTAAATAACGTACTCAGAGATGTTTTGACATCTATCACCTACACGTTCCAATGAACGTACAGACCATAGTACGTCCATGATCTTAGGAATAGAGCGTGGATCTTCCATCATGTAAGTCATTAGCTGACGAGCAATCGCTTCGTATTCTTTATCTAGTTCTTTATCTGCTTTGTGGACTTCAAATGCAGCATCAACATCCATTCTAGCGAAAGCATCTAATACGTTATTTAACATAGCTAAGGCTTTTCTGCCCATGGCATCCATTGAAACTAAAAACTCTTGCTGGGTTTTACTAAAAGATTCTAGTGCAACTTTTGCAATGCGTTTTGCTTCATCACCAATCCGTTCTAAGTCAGTAACGGTTTTGATAATAGCAAGTACTAAACGTAAGTCTGACGCAGCAGGTTGACGCTTTGCAATAATGCGATTGCAGTCTTCGTCAATTTGTACATCCATTTTGTTAACTAGGTAATCCGACTCTAAAACTTGTTTAGCCAAATCTTTATCACGTTTATTAACGGCGTTAAGTGCGTTGGTAAGTTGTTGCTCAACTAATCCGCCCATTTTTAATACGTCGTTTCTGATCTGTTCTAACTCTTCGTTAAACTGACCTGATATGTGTTTGTTTAAATTTAATTCCATCGTCTTACCTTCGTTAATTTTGCTCTGCCAGTTATCTTATTAAAATCTTGCTATATATAGATTTGTTAAAGAGTCTAGCCGTAACGCCCTGTTATGTAATCTTCTGTTTTCTTCTTACTTGGCGTTGTAAATAATGTATTGGTGTCAGCGTGTTCAATCAATTGACCCATGTACATAAATGCAGTTTGATCAGACACACGTGCAGCCTGTTGCATATTATGTGTAACAATAACCACTGTGTATTTGTTTTTTAATTCTGTGATCAATTCTTCAATCGTTAATGTTGAGATTGGATCTAGTGCTGATGTTGGTTCGTCCAGTAATAATACTTCTGGTTCAATCGCAATAGCACGGGCAATAACTAATCTTTGTTGTTGTCCACCAGATAAACCTAAAGCACTGTCATGTAAACGGTCTTTTACTTCATTCCAAAGTGCCGCATTGCGTAATGCATTCTCAACAACTTCGTCTAAAACTCGACGGTCGCTTACACCTTGTAAACGTAGACCATAAACCACGTTTTCATAAATACTTTTAGGAAATGGATTTGGACGCTGAAACACCATACCAACTTTACGACGTAAAGAGGCAACATCCACTGACTTGTCGTAAATATTTTGATTGTGTAGCAGTATTTGGCCGTCAATTTTACATGTATCTACTAAGTCATTCATGCGGTTAATACAACGTAATAACGTTGACTTACCACAACCAGAAGGGCCGATAAACGCAGTCACTTGACCTTTAGGTATATTCATTGAAATATTTTCTAAGGCTTGTTTTTCGCCATAAAATAAATTCAAGTTTTGAATTCTAAGGGCAATCTGTTGCTCTTGTAAATTATTCAAATCTATAACAGACGACGTTTTGTTACTCATATCAGGTGCGACAGAAATCATGGTTTACTCACTTAATCTTTTATTCAATTGGTATAAATACCGTTTTACTAATCTATTAATGGTCTAGCGCTTTATACTTTTCACGTAAATGATTACGTATGCCAATGGCGGTAATATTTAAAGCGACGATAACACTTACCAATAAAAATGACGTTGCATAAACTAAAGGTCTAGCAGCTTCAACATTTGGACTTTGGAAACCAACGTCGTAGATGTGGAAACCTAAATGCATGAACTTACGATCCAAATGCACAAATGGGAAGTTGCCATCCAGCGGTAAAGTAGGTGCCATTTTAACTACGCCAACTAACATTAACGGAGCAACTTCACCAGCTGCACGTGCTACCGCTAGTATTAACCCTGTCATAATTGCAGGACTTGCCATAGGGATAACAATGCGCCATAACGTTTCGGCTTTAGTTGCACCAAGTGCTAATGAACCTTGACGTAATGAACCAGGAATTCGAGACAAACCTTCTTCAGTTGATACAATAACTACAGGTAAGGTTAATATTGCCAATGTTAATGCCGACCAAATTACGCCTGGTGTACCAAACGTTGGTCCTGGTAATGCTTCTGGGTAGAAGAGTTGATCTAACGACCCGCCTACCATGTAAACAAAGAAGCCTAAACCAAATACACCATAAACAATAGACGGAACACCTGCTAAGTTGATAACCGATATTCTAATTATTTTAGTAATTGCACCATTACCTGCGTATTCATGCAAATAAACAGCGGCAATAACGCCAAATGGTGTCACGATTACGGCCATCAACATAACCATAAATACAGTACCAAAAATAGCAGGGAATACGCCACCTTCAGTATTAGCTTCACGTGGATCATCCATAACGAACTTGCCAATTTGGTGACCGTACTGACCTAGTTTTGCAAAAAATGACATGTCATTAGGGAAGGTGACTTCCAAGATATAATAGATAGGTAATGTAACTAACTCACCACGCATATCTTTAACTACAACACTATCACGTCTAGCTTGTTGGCGGTATTCGAACAACTGTTTCTCATATACTAGATATTCAGCCTTAAGCTCTTCACGTTTGGTTGAAAACTCTAGTATGATTTGCTCGCTTAAGCTGCCGTCTAACTCGTGTTTTTTTTGTTTTAATCTTAATCGCTCTAATTCATAGTTAATAGCACCAATTTCATCATTTTGTAAATCAAGTGCTTTGTCATTTAACTCTACAGCGCGTTCAATTAACTCCTGTAGTAGTGCTTGTTTGTTATCCGTAATAACAACGTCATCTTTAACTATGTTATCTATGTAGCCATAAAAGTTACCATTTTTACTGCGCTCAAACACAGCGATGCCTTTAGGTGCAGTTTGTTGTTTTATATATGGCGATAATATCCATTGGAAATCTAAATCCACATATTCACGGTTACCCGTTTTTACTAATAAACGCTCTACCGTTTCGCCCTGGGCTTGTTTGAATAGTACGCCAGACTCAATTAACTGTTGAGTAGGAACTTGTTCTCTTTCGTATACTTCACCAATAATCGTTTTTGTAACACCAGACTCCGTGGTGATTTCAAATTGATGAATACTAGAAGGCCAAAAATAAGATAGACCTCGGCTGGCAATTAATAATAATAAACCAATTACTGATATTAAGCTGATACTTACTGCACCAGCTGTCATCCATACCCACGGTGACCCAGACTTGAACCATAATTTCATTGTAATACTCCTGATAATTTCAAGTTAAGGGCTTAAAGTGAACTGTACTTTTCACGTAAACGCTGACGCACAAATTCGGCGATGGTGTTTACCACAAAAGTAAATATAAATAGTACAAAGGCCGCTAGGAATAAAATGCGATAGTGCGAACTACCTACTTCAGACTCTGGCATTTCTACTGCAATATTGGCTGATAAGGTACGCATACCTTCAAAGATGCTCCAGTCCATAATTGGTGTATTACCGGTTGCCATTAATACAATCATGGTTTCACCAACGGCACGGCCTAATCCCATCATTACAGCAGAGAAAATACCTGGACTTGCAGTAAGTAGTACAACTTTAACTAAGGTTTGCCACTGTGTTGCACCAAGGGCTAATGAACCGTTAGATAATGTTTTTGGTACGCTGAATACTGCATCTTCTGCAATAGAGAATATGGTTGGTATAACAGCAAAACCCATAGCGATACCAACAATTAATGAGTTACGTTGGTCAAAGGTAATGCCTAATTCGTTGGTGATATATAAACGAGTATTACCGTCAAATAACCACTCCTCGACAAGTGGACTTAAACTAAATGAAACATAAGATACGATAACGACAACCGGTAACAGGATAATAGAGTCCCAACCTTGAGGTACTGCATTTTTGATTTTTTGCGGTAAGTTATGCCAAGCAAATGCGGTTAGTAAAATAGCAACTGGTAGCAATATTAATAATAAAACAACTCCGGGTAAGTGCTCTTCAATTACAGGTGCTAGCCATAAGCCTGCTAAGAAGCCTAAGATAACGGTAGGTAACGCTTCCATGATCTCTACGGTAGGCTTTACGATTTTGCGAACATTTGGCGCCATAAAGTAAGCTGTATAAATAGCCGCAGATAAGCCAATTGGCACTGCAAATAACATAGCGTACATAGCTGCTTTTAACGTACCAAAAGAAATAGGTACTAAGCTGAATTTTGATTCAAAATCGTCACTCGCTGACGATGATTGCCAAGTGTAGTCAGCCTTAGGATAACCTTCATACCAAACTTCTTGCCATAAACCAGACCAAGTTACTTCTGGGTGTTCATTATCTACTTTTGAAATATTAAGAGCATTGTTGGCAATTGAAATAACCGCGTTAGAGCGAGGTGAGAAAGATAAAGTATCAATTTTCCCTTGAGCTAATTGACCTTGCCATAACTCAGCTTCTGATGTGGTATGGAACAAATTAACATAACCATTTTCAGTTGTTGCTAAAAATGTACGGCGATAAAACTCCGGATAGATAGATTCAACAGCAGAACCTTTAGCTTCACCAGATAGTGAGAAAGTACGTACCTTAACAAAATCTCGACCTTGGTTGCTGTTGGTTTCAAACCATTGTTCAAGCTCACCAGTGTTGTACCCGACTATTACAGAGTTCGCACCAGCTAATAGGTTAGCTGCGGTGATCTTGATCCCAGAGTTCAATTTTGAAATTAAGTTAACGGTATAAAGGAGCTCAACTTCTTCTGCATCAATAGTATCAAATACATATAACTGTGAAGTGGTAACCACAAATACTCGAGATAAACCTGGAGATACAAACGAGTGTAAAACGTTACCAACAACTTGGTCTAATTGAGTTGAGTTTGTTGTCCACTCAATCTCTTCTGAAAACATATTCTCTTCACCTTCAATTTTGGTGAAATAGATTGTGGAGTCTGAGTGCTGGTGAACCAAACCAATAGATTGCTCTTCTATAGCGAAGGATAGTTGGTCAATAGTGAATAGATTATCTAGCTCCAGCGGCATAGGTATATCACCAAAAGGGTAACTCACATAAGGGCTAAGTTTTCTTTTGTCATTAGGAAAAGATACTCTAACCGTTGGTTTCACAATTAAAAATTCTGATTGTTGGTTGATATAACCATACAAACCTTGTTGTGGAGCACTAGCATGAAATGCGGTTATGTCGCCATTTGCAGGGATGTTTTCCGATAATATTAATTGTCCGGCATCCTCACCACTGAGCGAATAGAAATCGACATTACCTTGTTTGGTTAATGCAAATGCAATTTCATTTTGCTCTTCCACTGCAACACTCACGTAACTTTGTGAAAGTTCATTGATAGTACTAGTCGACTCTACATGGGTAGAATCAAAAACTGGTTTCACAATGTAAAGAAGATAAAAGAATATTAGCAACAAGGCACATAAAACCATTATGCCGCCGACGGTTACACCATATTTTGCAACTTTATCTTTGATCAACCTAGTTGACTCTGTTTTTAAGGCATTGTCTGAAGTTCTAGACATCTAAAAATCCAACTTATTTACGATTGGGAGCATTATATGGCGTTAATGTTACAGTTATGTGACATTAAAAATATACCAATGTAATAATTTTTTTGTGAAAAAATAAAAAGCTATTTAAAATCATAGGCTCAGCAAAGTATCTAGTTTTTAATCAATTCAAGTTCTGGATTATTTATACTTTAGGGTTAATACTTTGAAAAATTTAATCAGCCGCGAGGACTTAAAATTTAATGAAACGGTTTATTTTGACAGTTATTGGTAAAGACAAGTTAGGCTTAGTTGAAGTGCTTTCTAATACATTGGTTGCTCATAATGCAAATTGGTTGGTTAGTAATTTATCTCATTTAAGTGGTTACTTTGCAGGTGTTGTAGAAATAGAGGTTAGTGATGAAAATATTGAAGCTCTAAGTATAGCTCTTGCAAATATTAACGAACTTAAAATTGATATCCGCGATGCAGTTGGCGACGAAGTTAAAGAAGGGCAAGAAATTGAGTTTGTTATTACTGGTAATGACCGCAAAGGTATAGTGCAAGAGTTATCAAGTATCATTACGCATAAAGGTGGTAGCATCATTCATTTTGCCAGTAGTAGACAAACAGCGCCTAATTGGGGGGGCAGTTTATTTCATGCAGTTGCAAAAGTATATTTACCTGTTGGGATGAATGCTGATGCTATCGCCGAAGCTTTAGAGAGTTTGGCGTCTGATATTATTGTCGATTTAGAAGATGCTTCTTAAAAACACCAGCAACACTTAATTATAAATATAAAAAACTGAGCATAGCTCTAATGCCGATCAGTTAAGAAAATTAATATGATCAGTTGACCGATCTTTTGGGGCTGTCAGAATCCAGTGATAATATGTCACTGGATTTTTTTATGCCTTTTTTCCAACAACTCGAAGATATGTCATCCTTTTTAGATGAC
>JAWUWS010000116.1:0-21657 GCA_034111705.1 Psychrosphaera sp. | reverse complement strand
GAACATAGGCTGTAGCACTGTACTTAATGTTGGGGCCATGATGAGTACGTCTATGGCCGACCCTACTGGTCACAATAAAGACTTTAATAGTATGGGCGCTTACTTAGTGCCTAGCCCACCAGCTAAATGGATGACGGGAAGGTAATGATAATGATCTATAAATTTCGTATTTTCAACGTAGTGATTTTACTGTTGACCATGACGGCCTGCTCAACGTTAGAAAAATCAATGCCTTGGTATAGAGCAAACCAAGTAAATAGCATTTCTGTTTACGTTGTGCCCGATTCAAACATACGTTATGCAATCAATATTGACGTTGTGTTTATCTACCAAGAAGTTGCATTAACCGTACTCACCACTATGAACGCGCAAGACTGGTTTAAACAAAAAGACGCTTTGCTGTCAGCATACGGTAATCAAATAGATTTACTCCAATGGCAAATAATTAATGGTTTTGGTGATAATCAGAAATCATTACCTAATGCTCATAAACAGGCTATTGCCGTGATTGCTTTTGCCAACTACCCAGATAATCCGAATGCTAAAGCTGACTTAACCACAGTGTGTAACCCTTGGTTAGTATTTGAAGGTGGAGAACTCAGTGTCCAAGCCAAATCACCGGCACTATCAAAAAGTGTAGAATATAACGATAGGAAAATGAATCCATGAGTATAATCCAACCAATACAACAGCAGGTTCAATGGTTTGAAGGCATGATGCTTTCACCACAACATTTTCAGCAAAACCATATTTACATTGAACAACTTATGTTTCATCAGTTGCAGCGTGTCGCACCTTATTATCATGGCATATTGAATATAGCCTTTGATATGACAAACTTAAGCAGTAATCAAGTTTTAGTGAAACAACTAGACGCGGTAATGCCTGATGGAACGATTGTTAATTACTGTGGAAGTGATAATGAAAACTCACCATTAGAACAAAGGGAACTACTTAGTTATTCGTTAGATAATGTGGATACAAAAAAGTTAGGTAAATCCTTTTATATTTATCTGGCCATCGCTAAACAATCAAGTGTTACAAGTGATAATCAAACCGATCTCAAGCGTTATGACAGTATTAATTTTGGAAAAGTAGGAGATTTACATGACTCAAGTAACACAGCAGATGTTGTTAGGTTAAGAACAAAACTACAACTGTGCATTCAAAGCGAACAGCTTAAAAGTTATACTTATTTGCCAATCCTTAAATTAGAGAAAGACCACAATGATAAGTTTAATGTAGCAGATTATACTCCACCCACGTTGTCTTTTGCGCCATTAACGAATAGAACTCCAAATCAAACTGACTTGTGGAAAGACGTTGATCAACGCATTGCTAAATTAAGAACTCAAGCATCTGGCCGCTTAACTTATCTAAAAGATCAAAATAGTACAGAGCAAGGTATGAGTTACTTACAAAAGCTCGATATTCATTTTATCACTCAACATTTACCCAGTTTAAAAGTCATGTTAAGTAGCCATAAAGCTCATCCTTTTGACGTTTACCTTGCTTTAATGAACGTAGTAACAGGTATGTCTATCTTGCAAAATGACATACTTCCACCTGATTACTCTGACTATAAACACGATAATTTACATGAGTCCTTTACTCCTCTTCTGAAAAGTATCGATAGCATAATAGAAAAACTAGAATTGAATTTTGAGGTTAAAGCTCTAACGTTCCACAAAAACGAACGCCACTATACAAGTCCCTTAGATTTACACTCAAATAATAAAGAGTTAATGCTTGCCTTTAAATTATCAGCAGGGGTATCACGAACTCAACTTGAACAGTGGATTAAAAAAGCGTTTATTTGCGATGCAACAAAACTTGAAGATTTATGGCAGCACCGAATCAATGGGGCAAAACGCGTTCACACTTCCGCTTTTTCCGCCATTAACCTAAGTGAAAGTAATGATGAGTTATTCTATATCATCACATTCGAAGAACAGTTTTTCCCAGGGCAGTCCAAAGACAATAATTCCCCAACATTACATATTAGTTGTTCCGATGACACGATAAATAAATTTGCCCCCGCCATGATCAGTTTATATTCCATCAAAGTAAAAGGGGGGTAGATTCAATATATGAATCAGCTTCACTCACCTTCTGAGCCAACGTCTGAGTTTGATTTAATCAAGCTCTTTGAAGAGTATTTATCAGTATGGAAAATACTCTCTGAACGCGTATCTGCTCATTTTTCAAACCAAAAGGCGTTGACGAACGAACATGGTGATGATGTTAGTAATGTTGCTAAATATATCCATACTGAACTAACAAAGTACGCCATTTTAAGTCAACAAGAAGCTAAAAAGTTCGCATCAGAAATACAGATTAAGCTTTATTACAAACAGTTGTATGCCATGGCAGCACTAATTGATGAGCAAATATTAGAAATAAAAGAGTGGAAAATTGAAAAAGACTGGTTGCCACTAATGATGGAGTATTCTCTATTCGATAGTCGAAACTCAGGTGACAAACTAATAGATGAAATGCAAATGTTCGCACAAAGAAATGATGTATTAATTGACGATGAGAAGATTCTTGTATCTTCTTATCTAAAAGTACTTTGGCTTGGTTTTAATGGCAATTTAAGAGCTCTACCTGATGAAATGAATAAATTGAAAGAACGTTTATTAATAGTCGCAGAGTTAAATCCGATTAATTTATCCAATCAAAAATTAAGTGTGAAGCCTTATCAGTGCAATATAAATCCTAGCGAGCAATCAAGATTAGCGCCTATTTCTCGCTGGAAACGCTATAGCGCTCTAGCATTCATATTTTATTTTGTGATCAGTGGATTAATATGGCTAGTTTTAACCAACCCCTTAGATAATCAACTCAAAAAAGCAGCTAACTCTAGATTGAACACTGATAGTCATATCAGCAATTGCGTACAAAACTCACCCGTGCCTTGTGACATAGAGGCAAAAGTAAAAACAGGGCAACATAATGGAAACTAGCTTGTTTGATAAGGTAGCTGTAAAAGCAGTGAATACCTTCGCTACGTTAATTAAAAATTGGACTATAGAGTGGACCATTCTTTCAATTTTTGTTGGTATTCTTATTATTTTTTTATTAAAAGAAAAACCCGTAACGGGTAGCGTAAGGTTAATAAAAAATATCCTTTGGAAACTGATCAAATGGATAAGTAAGAAAATATCTGGAGTGTTAGGAAAATCTTCAATTAATATAAAAGTATTCCAAAAGTCGGGAAAGTATTTAGATACGTTTTTCAGTAACGTCAAAGCCATGTCTACCAAAAGTGGTAAAAGCTATTATGAAACACCGACCTATCTTGCTTTATCTGTCGGCTCAGACATTGAAAGCTTGATGAAAGGAGTTGAGACTAATACATCCAAAGGTAGATTTCCTAAGTCAGAATACAATAAAGATTGGTTTATCTTTGATCATGGCACTGTGCTCAACTTTCCGCAGCCTAATATAATCTATGATGAACTTATGTACTATCGTCCAGAAAGGCCTTTAGATGGTGTGATCATCAGCCTGTCAGTTAAAAAATTACTAACCCTTCCTAACACAGAAATAGAACAAGAAGCTAAGAAGTTATTTACTAACCTATGGCAATTGCAAAAGAAATTTCAATTTGTACTACCTGTTTATTTAATCATTACTGATTGTAACTACCTCGATGGATTTTCCGATTACTGGCAATTAGAAGAGATGCAAAAGCATCGTCACGATATTCTTGGCTGGTCGAATCCTCACGAGAAAAACAAACAATTTGAAGAGCAATGGATTGATGACGGTATAACCGATGTGAACACTTCACTTCGTCAATTACATATCAACTTTATGCAAAGCACAAAAAGCCACCCATCTATTGATTTATTACTTTTCCCTAATAGACTTGCGAGCTTATCGAGTCAAATAAAAACGTTTTGTGAAACCCTTTTCAACAGTACTAACTACCATGAATCCTTTATGTTTCGTGGCTTTTACTTCTCTGGTAATTTACAGGACGACGGTCAATCCACTAAAGATCATCAAAACAGTTCATCTATTTTAGTACAACAGTTATTTAACAAACGAATATTCCTTGAAGCGAACTTAGCTTATTCTCCACAACAAAAAATATTTTCAAGTAATCGAAAACTAAAAACGTTTCAATATATGTTCAGCGCTATGTTTTTAGGCCTAAGTACTTGGTTAACCTTAGATACGATTGAACTATCGTACCAATCAAATAACTTGGCAAACAAGATAGAATTACCAACTCCCCCTGCAAATAACAGCACGACTCGTAATATTAAATATGTTCATAATGTACTTGAGCATGTGTCATCGATGGATGCGTCGAACCTTTTTTATTGGAGTAACCCGGCGTCATGGTTTAGTAGTTTTGAGCAAGATTTAATGGACTATTTTTCTGATAATATTTTTAGCGATATTGTATTCCCTGCATTTAACTGCCGAGCTAATCAACTTCTAGTACAACAAAAAAACACTCCAGTTGAGCAAGGGGAGTATATAAAGTGGATAACCCAACTATCCGATTATTTTTTATTAGAAAAGCGACTACATCAATTAATGAAATCTGAGGATTACAGTATCTCAAAAGTTGAATCTGAATTTAATAATTTAGTTAACCACTTGTATGACACAAAATTACCCAGTAGTTTTTATGAAAAATCATCTATCTATTTTAACGCTATTAGTAACATAAGTTATGAAACTGAGCTGCGTTATTTTGGTGATGATCTGTCTAAGGCTGAAAAACCTACTGTATATTGTAACCTTCCCCCAATTAGCCATGATGATGTTTGGTCTAAGGTAAAGGTAAATACAGCGCAATACTTAACCAACGTTTCTTACCAGATACAAGCTCCTAAAGCTTTTTTTAGCCAAATAACTGAATTACAAAGCTTACCTACTGATAAAAACGAGTCTAAGCACAAGGGTAACTTCGCCTCTGAATTAAACTCATATTTAATTTGGGCACGCAACATTCAGCAGCATTGGATAAGGGATAGCGAAGGCGGTAACATTTGTTCAAAAATAAAACAGCCTTTCAATAATTTAGCCGACATAATAAACCCCTTAGAAAAAGACTTAAGCAATGAATTTAAGGATAAATGTAATACGACAGTAGAGGCCCAATTTAAATTAGACAGCCCACTGCTCAACGGCGGTCTATACACATTTTATGACGATAAAATAACGTTTAGCACTAAGGCTCAAAGTTTATACACGTCTATGGAGTCACTGTCTGCACTTTCGTTTATAAACGTTGAACCAGCTTTAAATAATGAAGAGCAATTAACTGAGTTCTATTGGTCAGTCGATCATTTAAATACTGCATTAAAGATGTTTGAGGAGTATGAAAACTTTGCAAAGATAAATTACCAATCCGTTTCTCTACCTAAACTTGATAGTGAAAATAGCAATCGTTATTTAGCACAAGCTGTCACTTTAAATCAGCTACAACAAGCAATGATATCTACTATATTAAAATCTAGAACCCAATCTCCAGATGGCTATTACTCTAGTCAATATCGACCAATTAACAAACAAGAATCACAAATTCAAAGCTACGTCACCAATCAACAACAAGCCAGTGTGGTATTGCTTAAACTAAACGACATATTCCAAACATTGGACTTTACTAGTAGCAGTCAGAAATTATTGAGAATAGCGCAAAATAACGCTTTGTCTTTATTAAAAAAGATAGATGCACTTTACTCAGATAATCGCCTATACCAACCATTGCCTCGTTTTCATTGGGGGGCTCATTTGTACACTGAATCTATGTATGGAGTATATAGCGAAGGGCAATTAGAGGATTATTTACAAGCCCAATCAGGTAGGGCTAGCTATATTGCAGTAAATTACGCTGAGCCGATTGTTACTTTCTTGAATGAAACCAGAGCTAAATATCCTACAAGTGATTATACAATCATCAGTAAATGGCAAAATACCTTGGTTGAATTACACAAACAAGAACAAAATAAAGACAACAACACCAGCTTGTTAGCGTTAGAGTCATTTTTTAATAACCACCTTTTATTAACAAATCAAAGTAATTGTTTTGAAAATGGTAAAAACTTTATCCTTCCAAATCAAAATAATATATTTGCAATTAGTCATCGTACAATCATTAATGAAGCCAAATCATTGTGCCAAAGCTACACCGCAGAAAAAATACAACAAGAGTACGCTAATGTGCAGCGAGACTTTACTCAAATGTTAGCGAAGAAATACCCATTCTCATCAGCTCATTCTGCGCAATCTATTTCACCGGCTTCGATTAAGAAGTTCATAGAAAAATATTCAGGAAAAACATCTGGTTTAGCACAACGCATGGATATTTTAGTATGGGCAAAGCGTCATGATAAAGATAAAGCTAAATACCAGAAAAAGCTTAATTTTATACGTCAATTAGATACCAGCATCGAATTTTTTAATGCCCTCATTGGGGCAAGTAGTGCTCCAGATGCTCAAGGCTTAGAAATTGCCGTAGAATTCAATGTACTTCAAAATCAGGCTAAAAATACAGCTCATATTAGTTTATGGGAGTTTACTTCTGCTAATAGCAAATTACGCTACCCATCTTATGATGAACAACAGCCAAGTAACATTTATTGGTTACCAAATACCCCTACGAAAGTAAGTTTGAGCTGGGCTGAAGGTTCACCATATAAAGCTTTTGCCAATTTAGGCAAGACTAAGGCTGATCAACTTATCTACTCAGAAGCTGGCGTATGGAGCTTACTTAAATTTATTCAGAAACATCGCTCAAGCAGGCCAGACACAGATACCTTGCAAGAGAATTCTATCTTGCTTGATTTCACAGCTAAGTTACGTAACCGCACTACTAAAGTAAATAAATCTAAACAATCAGCTTTAGCTCTAATGCGATTAAATTTATATGGATTTGATCCTGATACAAAACAATATATATCAATCAAATTCCCTAAAAGCTTCCCACACTATGCACCTGAATCATCCATAGCTAAAAATAAACCGGACAATATTGGAGAACATTATGCAATCAATAGATAACAATCTTAACCAAGAGCACATTAAAAACGAATTCCATCAAAATACGGGAATAACAATTGATGAGCTGTTATCTCCAATAAGCGACGAACAACCTAGTGGAGAATCACTTAAAAGTAATGGCGTATACAATAAAATCAAAAATGCTCGTACTGCAGATGATCCTAACTTGCCAATGGGAGTGTGGCAGCACAACTTAAAAGTGGCAGACTGGGATGAAGTTTCCAATGTTGCTCTTCGTGCATTATCAGGTAAAAGTAAAGATCTGCAAATTGCAATTTGGTTATTAGAAGCGCAAATACATAAACATGGCTTTTCTGGTATTGCCCCATCCATTCATTTAATAATGGAATTATGTGCAAAGTTTTGGCAAGACATGCACCCTCAAATTGAAGTAGATGATGATTTAGATTACCGCACCAACCTTATTGCATGGGTAAATGACAAACTACAACCAACACTTAAACAACTGCCAATTACAGACTCTCGTAATGAAATCCAATACTCCTGGGCTGACTGGGAAATGGCAATACAAATTGAACAATTGTCAGACCAGACTACCAACAAAAAAGGGCAATACGTTAGCACTCAAAGTATCTTCCAGAGTATAGCGATAACACCAATTGAGTTTTATCGTGAATTACATTCTAATATTTCAGATGCCATCATAACAATTGATAGCTTTTCACGTTTACTCGATGAAAAATGCGGTGAAGAAGCCCCTTCCCTTAACAATTTCAAAACCTTATTGTTAGAAATAAGAGAAACCTTAACCGCTCAAGTCCAACCTAGAAATATTATGACTATGCCTGCAAGTGACAATGAACACGTCACTGAGACTTTAGTAAGTGACCCAAACATGTCTAATAATGGTAACGGCTCAGATGATAACAATCCCAGCGCTAACTCTAGAGAAAATGCATATAGACAATTAGCTGAAGCAGCTGAGTTTTTGATGAAAGATGATCCTCACAGCCCATCTCCATATCTTGTATTTAAAGCAATTGATTGGGGGAAGTTAAACACAGCTGAACTGTATCAAGAATTGTTTGTTGAATATCAAGGGCAACTGAATATTTTTGAGATGTTGGGACTGGATATTAGTAAACAGTAGGTGAATATTATGGTTGCTGAACCTAGAATTGATAACAAAAAAAACGAGACTACTTATACGCCAGTCATTTACGATATCCCCCAACTTTTTAGAAAAAATTGGAGTAATGATACTTGGTTGCGTGAATTGCAGTGCGTTTGCCAAAACATTAATTCACTAAACCCAAACATGCGACTTCAGTGGTTAACGTCTATTCGTCAATGGCTTACAACAACACCAGACTTAACCATAAAGCATACCGACGTCATTATAGAATGTTCAAGTTTATTATGTGACTGGACCCTAATTCTCGATGTCTTCCACCATTATCCTGAATGTATTCTTTTATCCAAAAGCAAACATAATACATTAAATACAATAGCTTACGCATACTGGAAAGCAGGTGATAAGCATCGAGCATATTTACTGTTAGAGCAATATATGCTGATATATCCAGAAGAGAATGCTATTTATTCTTTATATTGCCACTTAATTGATATGACCAATAACCAGAAGTTTGACGGCTATTATCGCGAGTACATCTCAAACTCTTTATTTTTAGAATCGTTATCTAGCCATCATATTGATGAGTTTTTTTGGCAATATTGGGATCCTAGCATTGCTTATTTGTGCTGTTTACCTACGTTTAATACCACAGAAGAATGGAACAATTGGCTTGCTCAGCAATACGCTTTAAATGATCAACACACGTTTGCTGTTAATCATCAACAGCATGGATTTATTGGGGTTGTAAGTTTAGTCATACACAATGATGTTGGCTTTTTCTACTACTGGTTAGGGAAGGATTTTCAACATCGAGGCTTAGGAGGTGAAGCTGTTAATCTATTATTAGAACTAGGCCAAGAATTTTTTGGTATTTCTTGTTGTTATGCGAAAGTATTTCAACACAACTTAGCTTCTCAAAAAGCCATGAAAAAGTTGGGGTTTACCCAACTTCCATTCAATGCCAAACCACCCTACCAAAATGAGCAACTTTATTATTTAGGTCATGACAAAACAGACAAAGAAAAGTGTTTAGAATTAAGGCAACTATTTTTAAATATGAACTCTTCAACTGGAGTAGACATGCCTATAGAGTGGTTAGTTTGTTAATTAATAATCACTTTATTTTAACGTTAAATTGTGTGGGCCATTCGAAGGGACAAACGTGCGTCTATACTGGGAACAACCAACATCTGAGAAACTCTTTTCTCTGGTTGGTTTGGATTAAAATCCTTTCCAGCACGAATGTGGTCAATTTGAGGATATTGGTTACTCCGGCCCAAATTAGTCGATGGCGAAATGCCGCCTCTCAATATTTGTTGCATCTGTGGAGAGAGTTGATGGCTCAAAATTGTTTGACTACGTTGAGGAGCTGGATCTTTAATGCCTGCATCTATTGCTTCACGACTATGCATCGGCGTAACCGACTCGTCTTGCAACAAGTTCGTTCGCAGGTCAGAGTCACTGTTGTATTCGTGACCAAACTGCAGCTTTGGTTCAAAAGGTGCGTTCACACCAATCAATTTAATCGCTTTACGAGCACTGCCAAAGTTCAAACTATCCATCTGTTAAGTACCTCAAGCTGTCAATATACACGCCAAGTTACGAAACATAGTCCTATAAGAGTAAAATAGCAAATTATGGCAAAAATCTATCAGACCTTTTCAATGGGCGAAGCTCAATACAAAATTCATATTAGTGAAAATAAATTAGACGCCGACTTATGGGTTTATGTTGTTAATAATAGGGGGACAGCGGGTAGAAATGGCCTTTGGTACATTACGAACAATAAACTAGAAGCAAATATAAAAGGTTATTTTTGCTCTAGAGGCATGGCTGAATTAATCGTATATTTTGTAAATGTTAGAGGAGAAGCCGGTTGGCAAAAACCTCATAGATTAAAGAATATTCTTTGAGGTTTTTGTTATTTCAATAGATTTGATTCAATAGGCGTAAATTGATCAACGCTTTTGATAAGTGATTGGGCTGTTAACCTTTGCACGCCGATGACTTGGGTTTTGACTTGGTATTTTTCTTTGATTTTATGCATTAATAAATCAAAGTCACCGTCACCTGACAGCAAAATGATATGATCTAACTTCTCAGCTGCTTCCATAATATCCACTGTGATACCTACATCCCAATCGCCTTTGGCGCTGCCATCACTGCGTTGAATAAAAGGTTTAAGTTTGATATCAAATCCAATATGTCTTAACGCATCTTGGAATTTACGTTGACCATCATTGTTGCTGGCAATAGCGTAAGCGTTAGCGATGTTTATATCGCCTAGATAGCTAATATCTTGCCAAAACTGGCGGTAATTAAACTGACGATTAAAGGCTTGTTTAGTGGTGTAATAGATGTTTTGAATATCAACAAAAATGCCAATTTTAGGCAAGTTATTTAGTTTTTCTTGCTCGGCTAAAAGAGCTTGCGCTTCTTTGTCAGCAGCGGCTTTTTCTAATTCAGCTGCTGTTGGCTCTTTATATTCAAATGGCGCATCTAAGTCTTCCACTTATTTTACCTTATTTGCCATTTGTTGAATTTCTTCGTCTAGCTCTGTTGGGAAAAAAACAGCGCCTTCGTCATCTGGTAACGGGAATACCACAACTGATAACTCGTCTTCTTCTAGACCGTTAGTCCATTTTTTATGCCACTGCGCCAATGGAATTGATTTAGGTTTAAACCCTTCCCACTCGTTAGTCGCCCACATTTGTGCAAACTCTTGATTTGGCCAAACAGGAATGCAGTCTTCTTCGTCGGTTGTTACCATTACAGAGCCATGTTCGTCCGTTAAGATCCATATTTCTTGGTTAGCAACCACTTGTTTTAACAGGTACTTACATCTTTGTTCCGCATCAAAATTCAGTATTTCTGTTTTGCGGTTCGGCTCTAGTGGTTGACTGCTCATTGTATTTCCTAATTGCTCTTACTAATGACTAACTGCTTTGCTAACAAAATCTAGTGATTTTCTTTTGCGTGATTTACTGTGTACTTTGGAATTTCTACCACTAAGTCTTCATCTTTAATAATAACTTGGCAGCTTAAACGCGACTCAGGCTCTAAGCCCCAAGCACGGTCTAACATGTCGTCTTCTAGCTCATCACTTTCATCCAGTGAATCAAATCCTTCACGAATGATCATATGGCACGTAGTACACGCGCATACTTTTTCACAGGCGTGTTCAACGTCGATGTCACTTCTTAAGGCAACATCTAACACAGTTTCGCCTTTTTTGGCTTCTACAACTGCGCCATCTGGGCAAAGATCTTCGTTTGGC
This sequence comes from Psychrosphaera sp., assembly GCA_034111705.1. Classification (GTDB taxonomy): domain Bacteria; phylum Pseudomonadota; class Gammaproteobacteria; order Enterobacterales; family Alteromonadaceae; genus Psychrosphaera. The sequence goes on along the minus strand of JAWUWS010000116.1, from coordinate 10,258 downwards.
AAAAATATAATTTGTGGCATGTTTTTATTCTCTATAAATCGTATTTGTTAATATAATTTTTTACACTTTATCGACTGAATGTCCCGTAAGCGCCCTTTTAATACTATTTTCCATACGTCTTGCAGCAAACGGTTGGCTGGTATCGTCTAGGTTTTTAATCGCTTGTTTAATGGCTTGACCATCATTGCCTTGTGTTGCTTGTTTTAATTGCTCAATAGCTTGGTCAATCACAACACGTTCTTCGTCTAACACTATGGCGTTATCTTCTGTCATTGCCGTTTCTAGCGCTTCCATCATACGAATAGCGTCTATTTGTTGCTCACGTAACATACGTGCTTGAATGTCGTCTTTGGCATTGGTCATTGATGCTGTGATCATATCTGCAATTTCATCTTGCTCTAAACCATAAGACGGCTTAACTTGAATTGATGACTCTGCGCCGGTGGATTTTTCAAGTGCGGTGACACTTAACAAGCCGTCGGCATCTATGTTAAAAGTGACACGAATAACTGCAATACCTGCGGTTAACGGCGGAATATCTTTTAATACAAATCTAGCCAATGAACGGCAGTCGTCTACCAATTCACGCTCACCTTGTAATACATGAATGGCCATCATAGTTTGACCATCTTTATAGGTGGTAAATTCTTGTGCTCTGGCAACTGGAATGGTGGTATTTCTTGGTATTACTTTTTCTACTAAACCGCCCATGGTTTCTAAACCAAGCGATAACGGTGTTACGTCCAGTAATAACATGTCTGAGTCTGGTTTATTGCCCACTAACAAATCAGCCTGAATAGATGCACCAATAGCCACTACTTGATCTGGGTCTATTGACGTTAATGGTTCTTTACCAAAGAACTCTTTAACTTGCTCACGTACATAAGGAACCCGCGTAGAGCCGCCAACCATTACTACTTCTAACACTTGCTCTTTTTCTACGTCTGCATCTTTTAATGCACGGCGACAACTGCGTAATGTACCTTTTACTAAATCAGCAATGATGCTTTCAAAGTCGGCTTTACTAAAACTGCCTGATAGCTCTTGTGAAAGCCCCTGAGATTCGATGTTAATAGTGTAATCAACAATATCAATCTCAGATAACTGCTCTTTAACTTTACGGCCTAAATCAGACATTTTACGTAAGCTTTTTGATGACAACTCAGTTGTAATATTTGCATCAGCTAAAATACGTTCAACTATTTTGTTATCGAAGTCATCACCGCCAAGTGCAGTATCGCCACCGGTTGATAATACTTCAAACACACCTTTGTTTAAGCGTAATATTGAGATATCAAAAGTACCACCACCTAAATCATAAATAGCAACAATGCCTTCTTGACCTGAGTCTAAACCATAAGCTACCGCTGCGGCAGTTGGTTCATTGATCAATCTTAATACTTTAAGTCCGGCTAATTGCGCTGCGTCTTTGGTGCCTTGGCGCTGTGCATCATCAAAATGAGCTGGAACGGTAATAACCGCGCCCATTAAATCACCACCAAGTGTACTTTCTGCTTGTTGTTTCAATACATATAAAATTTCGGCAGAAACCTGAATTGGATTTTTCTCACCTTGAGCGGTTAACAAGTTAACAGTGTGTTCCTTTTCCACAAAAGTGTACGGTAATTTACCGTAAGTAGATTGAATGTCTGTTAATCCTCGGCCTAAAAAGCGTTTAACCGATACGATGGTATTTTCTGGGTCGTGTTCTGCATTGGCTTTAGCATCAAAACCTACGTCGATGGTTCTGTCTGCGCCATAATGCACAACCGAAGGTAGATTAAATCGACCTTGAGCGTCGGGTAATACTTTAGCTTCACCGCTTCTTACTGAGGCTACCAATGAATTAGTTGTGCCTAAGTCGATGCCAACAGCTAACTTATGCTCATGAGGATTGGTGCTTAAACCTGGTTCTGCTATTTGCAATAATGCCATGTGTATTTACCTGTGTTCTTATTTTTATAGCTTATTTACTGAGCTCATTTAAAAATATTAAATTAAAAGTCTAAAAGTTTGTCTTCTAGTAACTGTGCTTCTTCTTTTAATTTGTAAATAAATCTTAATTTACGTACTGCATCTGCTGCTGACTCAAATGAGGATTGTTCAAACTCAGTTACAAAACTGTTTGTGTACTCATCTATCAATTTTTTAACATCACTATAAAAACTATCAAATGCGGCTTCTACGTCTGAGGAATTCCCTATATCTTCTAACTCTTCACGTAATTCCATTTGCTGCATTAGAAACATACCATCACGTATTGTGTGCTGCTCATGACGCACGTCAAAACCATGCTCTGCAACCATGTATTCGGCACGTGTTAGTGGTTTTTTTAGCGTTTCGTAAGCGTCGTTAACTTCTGAGGCAGTTTGAACCGACAATAATCGCTCGTTTGCTGAGGCATTAGCGTGATGATCTGGATGCACTTTCTTTTGAATTTGTCGATAACGTTCAACTAATAACTCAGTGTCTAGTTGAAAACTGACAGGTAACTCAAATAAGTCAAAAAATCGCATTAATAATCCTTTGAATTGGGCTAATCAAAACAGATAAGCAGAAACAGATAAGGCCACGATTATAGATCATGGCCTTAACAAAAATAAATTAACCTAGTCCGAAAACATGGATAGAAAAACCCTGAGCTTATACAGTAAAGCTTTCGCCGCAACCACATTCGTCTTTTTGATTTGGATTGGTAAATTCAAACCCTTCGTTTAAGCCGTTCTTAACAAAATCGAGTTGTGTTCCATCTAAATAAACTAAGCTTTTTGCGTCGATGATAACTTTCACATCTTGATGTTCAAACACAGTATCACCTTCTTGTAGTTCATCAACGAACTCAAGAACATAAGCTAAGCCAGAGCAACCTGTGGTTTTAACACCCAGCCTTAACCCTAAACCTTTCCCACGATTTTCTAAAAACGTTCTAACGCGATCTGCTGCTGCGTCAGTTAAACTAATGGCCATCTATTACTGCTCCTAAACCAAACTAGTCAATGATTACTTTTTTGATTTATAATCTTCAATCGCTGCTTTAATAGCGTCTTCTGCTAAAATAGAACAGTGAATTTTAACTGGTGGTAAAGCCAATTCTTCCGCGATTTCAGTGTTACTTAGCTTTTGAGCTTCTTCAATTGACTTGCCTTTTACCCACTCTGTTACCAAAGAAGATGAAGCAATTGCAGAGCCACAACCGTAAGTCTTGAATTTAGCATCTTCGATTATGCCGCTTTCGCTGATCTTTAATTGTAGTTTCATAACGTCACCACATGCTGGTGCGCCAACCATACCCGTTGCTATTGTAGGATCGTTTTTATCAAACGAACCAACGTTACGAGGGTTTTCGTAATGATCGATTACTTTTTCACTATAAGCCATTTGAAGCTCCTTAACCGTTTATCGGTTAGTATAATATGAGTGCTAGGTTTACCGCGTACTTATGTAACGCTGCATACTACTATCTTAAGTACTAGTGGGCTTCCCACTCAATCGTACTAAGGTCAATTCCGTCTTTAAACATTTCCCAAAGCGGAGACATTTCACGAAGTTTATCTATTGAATTATTTACTTGACCAATAACATGATCAATTTCTTCTTCCGTTGTAAAACGACCGATACTGAAACGAATAGAGCTGTGAGCTAGTTCATCAGTTAAGCCTAACGCACGTAGTACATAAGATGGTTCTAAGCTAGCTGATGTACATGCAGACCCTGATGATACTGCCATGTCTTTTAATGCCATTATCAAGCTTTCGCCTTCAACAAAATTAAAGCTAACGTTGAAAATCCCCGGCACACGATGTTCCATGTCACCATTGATATAAGTTTCTTCGATGTGTTTTACGCCTTCCCATAAACGGGCGCGTAATGCTTCAATGTGCTTAGTGTCTTTTTCCATGTCTTCTTTTGCGATACGGAATGCGTCACCCATACCAACAATTTGATGCACAGGAAGGGTACCAGAACGGAAACCACGCTCATGACCGCCACCGTGCATTTGCGCTTCTAAGCGAATGCGAGGTTTACGGCTTACATATAATGCGCCGATACCTTTAGGACCATAAATTTTGTGAGCAGAGAAAGACATTAAGTCGACTTTTAGCTCACTAAGGTCAATTAGAGTTTTACCTGCACTTTGTGCTGCATCTACATGAAATACGATTTTACGAGCACGGCACAATTCACCGATTTTTGCGATATCTTGAATAACACCAATTTCATTATTAACGTGCATAATGCTTACTAAAACTGTGTCATCGCGCATTGCAGCTTCTAACACATTTAAGTCAACAAGGCCGTTTGGCATAACGTCTAAATACGTTACTTCAAAACCTTGGCGTTCTAATTCACGACATGTATCTAAAACTGCTTTATGTTCAGTTTTAGCTGTAATGATGTGTTTGCCTTTTTTAGAATAAAAGTGAGCGGCACCTTTTATTGCTAAGTTGTTTGATTCCGTTGCACCCGATGTAAATACGATTTCACGAGGGTCAGCATTAACTAGTTCTGCAATATTATTACGAGCTATATCAATTAGCTCTTCTGCTTGCCAACCGTAACGGTGAGAACGAGAAGCGGGATTACCAAATGTGCCATCCATAGTAAGACACTTCATCATTTCCTCAGCTACACGAGGGTCAACAGGCGTTGTTGCCGCGTAATCTAGGTAAATTGGTAATTTCATTAATTTCTCCACGTATGATAATTGCGCCCGAATTTTATCAAGCGAAACAAATTCTTTAAATATTTTATATGTTGTTAACGGTTAACTGTTCATTTGTTAAACAGTTCTTATCTTGACGTTTTGCTATATCTTGAACATTGTTACGCTCAACTAATTCACCCAAACTTATCTCGCTTAAAAAGCTTTCAATTTGTTCGCTTAAATCAGACCATAAATGGTGAGTCAAACACGTTGTGCCGTTTTGACAGTTTCCTTTGCCCTGACATTTAGTAGCGTCAACACTTTCATCAACCGCTGCTATAACTTCTCTTACTGAAATTGCTTTTGCGTCTCTACTTAAAAAGTACCCACCACCAGGCCCTCTAACACTATTAACTAATTCATGTTTACGTAACTTAGCAAATAACTGTTCTAAATAAGAAAGTGAAATACCTTGGCGTTCGGAAATATCCGTTAATGGAACTGGGCCTGTCTCTGTATGCAAAGAGACATCTAACATAGCTGTAACAGCGTAGCGACCTTTAGATGTTAGTTTCATGAACAGACCTTAACCAAGAAATATGGTTGATATAATAGGGTTTAAATAGACACAATGTATAATGACGCGCATTTTACAATCCTGACTAAATTAGTCAAGTAATTATAGTTGACTAATTTAGTCGGGTATAGGTTTTATTCGACTATTTTTTATAACCGAACCGATTAGATTTCTGGGTCGAATGACGACATAGTAGATTCACGCTTTTCAGCTGCTTTTTGCCCTGCTGCTACAAACTCTTCTTCTTCAATACCCATATCTGGTAAATCTTTTTTGCAAATGTCAGCGCCCATTTTGTGCATCTCTGAACACACTGAACTTAGCTTCTCATCCATCACTGAAATGTGATCAAGCATTCGACCTATCGCATTAGCAACCGGATCTGGATTATCATGTGACACGGCATAAGCATCAAAGCCATAACGTTGTGCTATTTTACTGCGTTTTTCACTGGTTTCTGAGTCTTGTTTGTTTACGACAACACGACCCGGAATACCAATAACCGTTGAATTTTCAGGTACTTCCTTTACAACTACAGAATTGGAACCCACGCGTGAGTTTTTTCCAATTAAAATAGGGCCTAATATTTTAGCTCCTGCCCCAACCACCACACCATCAGCTAAGGTTGGATGACGTTTACCTGCATTCCAACTGGTTCCACCTAATGTCACGCCGTGATAAAGCGTTACGTCATCACCTATATTTGCAGTTTCCCCAATCACGACGCCCATACCATGGTCGATAAAAAAACGACGACCTATAGTGGCACCAGGATGTATTTCAACACCAGTTAACCAACGAGTGATAGTTGAAATAAAACGTGCTGTAAATTTCCAATTATTACGCCAAAGTTTATTTGCAAGGCGTTGAAACCAAATAGCATGAAGACCGGGATAATTGAATAATATCTCTATATTACTTCGCGCAGCTGGATCTCGATTATAGACACTGGCAATATCTTCTTTCATTCTTTCAAACATTAGATATCAACTCTATTTTTTCATTTTTGTAATTGAGGTTAATACACCACGTAAAATATTTAACTCATGTGAATCAGGACGAACTCGGTTAAATAAACGACGTAACTTAGCCATAACGTTGCCTGGATGCTGTTTTATCATAAAACCAGTATGCATAAGTGACTGTTCTAAGTGATCATAAAAGCCTTCTAATTGCTCACCATTTGGATACTCTGTTTCAATGGTTTCATAGGCTTTATTTTGATGTTCCAAAAACTGCATACGCACTTCATAACTTAATGTTTGAACTGCCATTGCTAAATTCAACGATGAATAATCTGGGTTTGCAGGAATATGAACATGGAACTGACATTGTTGTAATTCTTCGTTTGTTAGGCCTGAATTTTCACGACCAAATACCAAAGCAACTTTATGCTTTTGCCCTTCAGTTATTACTTTTGCACCACATTCTCTTGGGTCAACCATAGGCCAAGATAAAGTACGAGAACGGGCACTTGCTGCGATAGACAAACCGCAATCAGCAATGGCTTCTTGTAGAGTAGATACTATTTGGGCATTACCTAAAATATCTGTTGCTCCAGCAGCAAGTGCTGATGCTTGGCTATCTGGTGCTTGAACAGGGTCAACTAAAACTAACTGTGACAACCCCATAGTTTTCATTGCTCTGGCTGCAGAACCAATATTGCCTGTGTGTGAAGTGTTTACTAATACTATTTTAACGTTATCTAACATCTTTCTATTTCTTACCCAAAAATTTGGGTCGATGTTAGCACAAATCATTTATGCGTATTAAGTAATATTCTTGCTGTTACTAATACAAAATTGAATAAATACCTACGTTTCAATCTAAGGAGTGATTAAATATAAAACAGTGGCTACTTAAGAAGTTCTAATAATTTACGATAATTTTTTTCCATTGGGTAACTCCCTGCACTCCAACCTAATCGAACCAGGACAACATCTTCAGAAGGAATGATCATCACAGATTGTTTACGATTTCCAAGCATGGCATACGCATCGCTTGGTAAGGTTGGCCAGCGCAGTTCTTGTTCACCAGCATTGAGCCAAAATTGAAAACCATAACGTTTGTCATTATTACTTATATTTGGTGCGGTTGCTCGCTTCACCCAGTCTTTACTTAATAATCGATGCCCGTTTATTTCGCCTTGATTTAGCATTAACAAACCTAATCTAGCCCAATCTTGACCTGAGGAGTAAATATAAGAACTGCCAACAAGAACTCCACTGGCATCAACTTCAAATGTACTGTGTCCCATACCTAACGGTGTAAAAACTTGCTTAACTAAAAAGTCGTACGTTTGTTGAGTATCGTTCCCTAGCGTTTCATGAATAAAACGAGATAGTAAATTAGTGGTTCCAGAAGAATAAGAAAATCTAGCACTAGGAGTGTTGCCCTGAGGGCTATTCATTGCGACATCTGATGCACTTGTCGCAGTAAATAGCATGTGTGTTGCGTCACTGCCTGGAGCATAAGTCTCATCAAACTCTAAACCTGAGCTCATTTGTAACAACTGCTCTAGTGTTAATTCGGACCTTTTATCGTTTTGCCACTGAGTAAATAAGTTTGTTGGGTTTTTATCTATTACGCCATTAAATTCTAGATGGCCTAACATAATAGCCGTTAAGCTTTTCCCCATTGACCACCCCAACAAGGGGGTATTTTTAGTGATATTATGACCATAAGATTCAGCCAACACTTGTCCATGTTGAACGACTAACATAGCACGCGTGTTATAACCCTTTTCATTATCAGATCTCAGCATTGAATTCAACGCGCCTTGAATTATCGGTGCTTCATAACTCGCTAAACTCCCCAAAGGCCATTCCTCTAGATCTTTAACTTTAGGAGTGCTAACTGTAATTAAATCTAGCCGATTAGTATTTTCACTATCTAGCGTACAACCAATGCCCTCCCTATACGTTGCAGACGTTTTAGCCATACCAAATAAGTCAGACGTGACTTGTTTTAAATCTTCTTGGTACTCCATGGTTACCATATTTGCGACAGGTGAATAAGAAGATAAATCTGTCACCGTTTGTTTTTGGCTAAATCCAGACACAAAATAACTGGAACAACCAAGCTTAGCTGTTAGTGCAGTACTAACATTAATTGCATGCCCCAGATTAACTAACGAAAAACCTAATATTGATGGCGCAAACGCGAACATAAATCCGATAAGAACCATAAAAAAATACAACGTTTTTTTCATATTAAGGAAACCTAATTCAGCAAGCTCGTAAACAATTAACAGCACATCGTGTGAAACTTAACCAATATATTATCGAGAAACAAGATTTAATTTCTCATACAAAAGTACTTATAAATCAGATATATGGATATTAAAGGTTTGTAATGAAACTAAAGAGACAAGAATAAGAACAAACCAATTCCCTGTTACCTCAGGTAATTGACTCACAGCAGTTCCCCTTATAGTTAATATAAATAAATATAAGATTTAGCTTAACTATCGAACAATCCACTTTAGTTTAAAAAATTTCATCTATGTGATCTTCTCTATACTCAAACTAAGCTGTCACGTTTTTTGTACGATGAATCCCCCTATCTATAAGACAAAGAATTACCATTCAAAGCTATTATTTGCTAGTCTGTCCAGTGAAATTTCTATGAATAACCATTTGGTTATTCATAGAAATTTAAACACCTCATTATAATAAAATAGCTTGGAATATGAGTATGAAAAACCATAACTTTCGACGTTTGTTAACGTTAGCATTTACGATAGCCGTAACTGCTGGCGCAAACGCAAGTGCAGTAAAACAAACTAAAGGTGACTTTGAAGATAAATTCCGTCAATTAGACGAAATTCTTCCTACGCCAAATGTATATAGAAGTGCAGCTGGCGAGCCAGGTGAAAAATATTGGCAACAAAAAGTTGACTATAAAATCAAGGTTAAACTTGATGAAGCAAAACGTCGATTGGATGCGACTCAAACTATAGATTATAAAAACAACTCTCCTTATACCCTTAAATATCTTTGGTTACAGTTAGAGCAAAATAAATATCACGCTGACTCTATTGCAGAAGCTGGCAATTCATTTGGTGGTATTGGCCGTCGAGGTCCTGCAACATCAGCTGGCGGTTCTGGTACACCTGCAAAATTAAGCCTAGGTGAGTTACGTCGTCAACAATTCCTTGCTGATAATGAACTTGGTTACGATGTATTAACGGTTAAAGATGAAAACGGTAAAACGTTAAAATCAACAGTAGTTGGTACTAATTTACGTGTTGATTTAAAGACTCCACTAAAACCTGGTAAGTCAGTCACATTTAAAATGGCTTTTGGTTTTAACATTGTTGAAGAAGATGCCGTATCAGCTCGTGCTGGTTATGAGCATTTTCCAAAAGATGCACGTGAAGGTGGCAACGATATATTCTTGCTAGCTCAGTGGTTCCCGCGTTTACACGCATTTACTGACTATGAAGGTTGGCACAACAAAGAATTCATTGGTCGTGGTGAGTTCACTCTAGAGTTTGGTGATTATGAAGTTGATATTACAGTGCCTGCGGATCACATTGTTTCTGCAACTGGTGAATTAGATAACCCTAAAGATGTACTAACAAGTACACAGCGCAAACGTTTAGCAAAAGCAGAAAGCGCAAAACGCCCAGTGTTTGTTGTAACGCCTGAAGAAGCATTAGAAAACGAAAAAGAAGGCACAACCAAGAAGAAAACGTGGAAATTTGAAGCGAAAAATGTACGTGATTTTGCATGGGCTTCATCTCGTAAATTTGCATGGGATGCGAAAGGTTACAAACAAGGCGGAAAAGACAGACCATTCGTAATGGCAATGTCTTTCTTCCCGAAAGAAGGTGGCGAACTGTGGGAGAAATATTCTACAGAAGCAATCGTTCACACGATGGAAGTTTACTCTCGTTATTCTTTTGATTATCCATACCCAACTGCACAGTCTGTAAACGGACCTGTAGGTGGCATGGAATATCCAATGATCACTTTCAACGGACCAAGAACAAAACTGCAAGATGACGGTACTCGTACTTATACTCAAGCTGA
>JAWUWS010000115.1:0-16562 GCA_034111705.1 Psychrosphaera sp. | reverse complement strand
AAAAGTTGTTAACATAGCTGACGAAGTTGAAGTTATGGTTCTTGAGATAGACGAAGAACGTCGTCGTATTTCTATTGGTCTTAAACAGTGTAAAGACAACCCTTGGGAAGTATTCGCTAAGACTCATAACAAAGGCGATCGTGTTTCTGGTAGCATCAAATCTATCACTGACTTCGGTATCTTTATTGGTCTTGACGGCGGTATTGACGGTCTTGTTCACTTATCTGATATTTCTTGGAATGTTTCTGGTGAAGATGCAGTTCGTGAATTCAAGAAAGGCGACGAAATCGAAGCTGTTGTTTTACAAGTTGACCCAGAGCGCGAACGTATCTCTCTAGGTGTTAAACAAATGGATTCAGACCCGTTCAGTGAATACTTAGAAAACAACAAAAAAGGTACTCTAGTTAAAGGTCAAATTAAAGACGTTGACGCTAAAGGTGCTACAGTTGTTCTAGGTACAGAAGTTGAAGGTTACATCCGTGTATCTGAAATTTCAGTAGAACGTGTTGAAGACGCTTCTACAGTATTTAAAGCTGGCGAAGAAGTTGAAGCTAAGTTTGTTGGTGTTGATCGTAAGAATCGTGTAATTAGCTTATCTATTAAAGCTATTCACGCTGCTGAAGAGAAACAAGCTTTAGACAGCTTACAAACTCAAGCTCCTGAGTTTGAAAATGCAATGGCTGCAGCATTCAAGAATGCACAAAAAGACTAATATTTAATTATTAGCTAAAAAGGGAGCTTATGCTCCCTTTTTTTATATTATTAATTTGCAATATGTTTTAAATGGACTTAAATAAGAAAATAATTAAAATGTAACTTATTGAAGTGCATAAATATATTTTAATGCTAAACTGAATTGTTATTACATTTAGCAACACTTGGTTCGTAATTAACGATCAATTACTATTTTACTTAGGTGAAAAAATGACAAAGTCTGAATTAATCGAAGCATTGGCAGAGAAATACCCTCATTTACCCATTAAAGAGGTAGAGGCTGGTGTTAAAGGTATCATTGATAATATGGCAGAAACGTTAGCTGAAGGTGAACGTATTGAAATACGTGGCTTTGGTAGCTTTTCATTACATTATCGAGCTCCTCGTGTTGGTCGTAATCCAAAAACGGGTGAATCAGTTAACTTAGAGGCGAAGTATGTTCCTCACTTTAAACCTGGCAAAGAATTACGAGAAAGAGTGGATTTTCCAAAATCCTAGATTGACTCGAATAGCGACTTACAATAGCCTAATGCTTTCAAATAACGGGAGTGTTTGCTATTGAAAATTTTGTCGTACATCTTTTTTACTTTTCTTGTGATTGTCGCGTTGGCTCTAGGTAGTGAAAATAGTCAACTCGTATCAATCAATTTACTGTTTGTTAAACTAGAAATGAGTTTGGCCGCTGTTATTTATGGTGCTTTTTTGTTTGGCTTGCTTTCTTCCTTCATCATGATCGTATTAAAGAAACTAAAACCTAATGCTTGAGCTGTTATTTTTATTATTACCTGTATCCGTAGCTTATGGTTGGGTAATGGGCAAACACAGTACGAAAAAAGAGTTAAAGAAGCAGCAAGCTTCAATGAACAATGCTTTAACGTCTAGTGTTAGTTTGTTATTAAATAATAAAGAAGAACAAGCGTTTGATCAGTTAATTAAATACTTAGATGGTAGCCCTTCAAGTATTGATAATTATTTAACCATGGCGCAATTATTTCGTAAAAAAGGCGAAATAGATAAAGCAATATCCATCCATGAAGCTTTATTAAAAACCGAACATCTTGAATTCCCAACTGATCAAAAAGAAAAAATTCAATTAGAGTTAGCGCAAGATTTTTTATCTGCGGGCATGCTTGAAAGGGCGCTTTATCACTTAGAGCCTTTGTTTCAAAATGACCGTGCAAATGAAGCGTTAACATTAGCATTACATATCTACGAACAAACCCGTGAATGGGATGAAGGCGTTGATGTGTTTTTAACAATACCCAATGTTAAAATAAGTGCCGAAAATCGCCAATTAGTCAGTCATTTTTACTGTGAAATCGCCGACAAGTCTGAAAGTTTAAAAACTAAAAAACAATTATATAAAAGAGCTCTAAAAGTTAATTCTGGCTGTACTCGTAGTTTAGTGTCGTTAGCTAAGTTGTATATGAGTAATAATCAAAAACAGAAATCCCGTGAGCTTATTATTAGTATCTTAGACAATGAGCCTAGCTTTGCTCCTGCACTGTTTAATATAGCGCCAGAATGTTTTGTGGATGAATTTGAACAAACCGCATGGTTATATTGGTTAATTAAAGATAAAAATATTACCAGTGTGACCGCACATAACCAGATGGCGGAATACATAGTCAAAGAAAAAGGGTTAGATTCTGGCAGAGAATACATTATAGATCACTTGCAACATGTGCCTAGTGTACGTGGTTTTGCCAAGTTGATTGAATTGGAAAGAGAGTTCATGTCCAATTCACACTTTGATCAGTTACTTCAACTGATCAACCGTTATATAGACTTAAAACCCAATTACGAATGTAAGTGTTGTGGCTTTTCGTCCAACCATTTTACTTGGCGTTGTCCAGCCTGTAACAGCTGGCAAACAATGAAACCGTTAACCGGATTAGATGGTATTTAATAAATAGTTAGTGAGATAAGAAACGTGGATAAAAAAAATATTGTTGTAGCATTAGACTTTGATAACAAAGCAGACGCATTAGCCTTAATTGATAGATTAGATCCAAGCCTTTGCCGTTTAAAAATAGGCAAAGAAATGTTTACTCACTTTGGACCAACGTTTGTAACAGAAGTACAAAATAAAGGGTTTGACGTATTCCTAGATTTAAAATTTCACGATATTCCAAACACCGTTGCTAAAGCGGTAAAAGCGGCTGCTGATCTAGGTGTATGGATGGTCAATGTTCATGCTTCTGGTGGCAGTAAAATGATGCAAGCAGCACGTGACATATTAAAACCATATGGCAATAAAGCACCATTGTTAATTGCCGTAACAGTATTAACCTCAATGTCAGAAGACGATTTACAGGATTTAGGCATTACTAAATCTCCAGAGCAACAAGTGGATTTTTTAGCTGGTTTAGCACATAAATCAGGAATGGACGGCGTAGTATGTTCAGCCCAAGAAGCAACAATGTTGAAACAAAACTACGGTGCTGATTTTAAACTTATTACACCTGGTATTAGAACTGCGGATGCATCTGTAGATGATCAAAAACGTATCATGACACCAAAAAAAGCAGTAAGTGCAGGCTCGGATTATTTAGTTATTGGCCGTGCTATTACCAATGCAGAAAACCCAATTGAAACCATGAAAGAAATATACAGTTCACTTAATAGCTAGTTCTATTTAGTGAAATAGTTAAGTCAGGATATAACAAGTAGAAGGGCGTTACAATGTAACGTCTTTTTACGTTCTAATAATTAAATAGTGAATGAAATTGTCATTCTATTTCTTTAAGTTGTTAATATTAAAGTATATATTTAATGTAATGCAGATCCTGCCACTGATGTGACTATTGGTTTTTAAATGAAGTGACTGATGGTTTTGTTTAGTTAATAATCCTTATAAGTGTTTATATCTGATTTGGAAACAAGTCATTAAAAGTGATAACTTAATTTACCATTTGAATTTAATGAATAAGGAATGTTTATGAGCTGGTTAGTTTATGTAGTTATAGTTGCCGTATTATTACTTTTATTTTTAAAAGCAAAATTAGAAAGTTCGATACAAAATCGCAAAAACAACCAGTACGAATACCAACCTAACAAAGTTGTGTTATCTGAAGCTGAGCTTAAGTTTTTCACCTTTTTAAACAACGAGATCGACAGTAAGTTATTTAATATCTCTATTAAAATAAGAATGGCTGACGTATTTAGTGTCAAACCTAAAAGCCAAAATCAGTTTGGTGCCTTTAACAAAATTAAATCCAAGCACTTTGACTTTGCCATCATCAATAAACACAACGGCGTACTCTTGTGTTTAATTGAACTAGACGACAAATCCCACAATAAGCTTGCCGCCAAAAAGAATGACGACTTTAAAGACAACGTATGCAAACAACACGGCGTTAAGTTAATTAGGATAAAAGTAAAAGCCAATTACAACATTGAAGAAATAGAAAAAGCGATGAGTGAACCTGTGTGAGTTGTACGGGTCAGTTTACATAGTTTCAGTGGTATTGTTTAATGTATAAAGCACTTAGTGCTTTCGCTATTGTATAAGACTACCTTACTTCTAAGTGGCGGAATTCTTAACGCTGATACAGACCAATTTTTGCGAACTCATATTATAGTTTAAATCGTGCCAGGCGTTGGTATTAGGATATTTAAAATTAATTAAGGATGTATATTAGTGGCTAATATAAAAACTACAAAAGCTGATAAGAGCTTATTTAAAATATGTTCTTTTTGGTTTGTATTCTTATCACCCATGGTTTTGGGGTTGTTCGTCGGTATTTGTATTTCTATTGTTAATGATTTGGAGTTTGACTTAGCAATAGAAAGCTTAGCATTTGCTCTAGATGCATTTGAACTACCTCTGTTAATCGCATCAATGTCATTTCCTATAACTGCACTTTTTGTTTACAACCATCGCTCGAGACAAACCAGACATCAAATAGAAAATTCAAATACTCAATTAATAGCATCGTTGACACCTGAATTAATAATAAATGATTGCTTCAATGGTTCTACAAGGGTTATTAAGCTCATAAATATAGGAATGGCTACAGCAAAATTAGAAGGTGTATCATATGAAACTCAAAGCGGTTCATTAACAGAGAGGGAGTTTTTTAGTCGATTTCCTGAATCATATGATGGTGAAAAAGTGGCGTTGATATTACTAAAGGACGTGGGCTTTTTGAGTAAAGATTCAAGCAAACCTTTTATAGAATACGAGTTTAAAAACAGTGGATTAACGATTTATAATTACTTTCCTATTAATGATTTACTAGCAGGAACTGAATTAATTATTAAATATAAATCAATGCTTTCTAGTGACAAACCGTTTGAACTTAGACATACGTTCAACGCTTTGTTGCTTTGATTTATGTTCGAGGTTCTGTTATTTAAATTACGTGTTCATAATTAAAAGGAATACGTAATTTGAAAACTAATGTTATCAATTCCATTTACAGAAGTTGGTGTTAGTGCAAAGTCGAATTTATCTATTAATTTGTTGTTTTGCTCAACGTTATAATTATAACGTTGATTTGTTTTTAGGCTTCTTATAAGCCAATATGTTGCTACTCCAACTAGAGCAACTGTTGTCAGGTCAATTTCACTAGGTTCTTTTGAATTATGACAATGGTATCCACCATTTTTATTATCGTTATGACATCCATCTTTATTAGTTCCACCTGAATGAGCTAATACATTAGTAGGTCCTAATAAAATAATGACGGCAATATATCCTATGGTTCTCAAAATTGTGGTTGTATTTTGACCAAAAAATAAATTATGTCAAAGTTATTAATAATAAACACTAGGTAAATGTACAAGTCGTTTGTCCAAACTAACTATTATAATTACCCCAAGTTAATTACATAGTAATATGCGTATAATGTATATTATGTTAAATAGATTATTATGTAACACTCAAATAATGAAATATGAGAATGTTCTTTAGATTGCTTTTACTTAAAATTTATAACCAAACTTAAATAGTTCAATTGATAATATAAAGGCTCGGTCGTTCTTATCTGTGAAGTGTACTGATGGATGTGAGAAATGACTATTATCGCCCGTTAGATATCTACCTGCTTGTATATTTCCGGATAAATACCAGTTTGATTGAAAGTATGTCCAGCCTAAAACTGCACCGCCACCTAATTTAACTGTTGAATCAACTTCGTACTTGTCACGAAGGATAGATTTTATGTAGGCAGCTTTTGCAAAAGCGCCAAAATAAACATTATAACCATCATTTATTGGTTGAGTATATCTTCGCCATTGATATTCAGCCGTAAATAAATCCATAGGATAACTTTTACTACTCTGAGTGGCATATAGTATTGGTAACGCATGCTCAACGCCTTGTTCTTTGTTAAAAAGAGAATAAGTGCCAGTATATGTTTTTCCGTCATTACCTCCACTCAACGAGGTTTGATTTACAAATAATCTAAACGGATTTATTGCAACCCCATGCTCGTATTGCGCAGAAGTTGCAGTCGTTGATACTAATAACGTTAATGCCGTGATAAGCCATTTCATATAAAATCCTTTTATTTTTATAATATTAATATATGTAGTTTTTATCACTATATTAAAAAGATAACAACTAACTTATATTAAGCTGGTCTCTTCCAGTAAGAACTAAAATCAAAGGTATTCAATAAGCTGTCTTCAGTTTCTATTGCTAGTTGCCATTGCATTTCAGGCTCTGAACATAGTCCTAACATAAATGAAGATTGATAGACAAAGTTGCCATTGTCGTTATTTATCAACTCATATATAAGTGGCAATGTTCCCATATTCATATTTGTACCTCTTATATACATGGATGTGATTGGCTGCTTGCTAGTGATCTTAATTTGATATTGCTTTTCAACAATAATGAACTGAGTGTTAAAAAACACTTCTACTTGTTGGTTTTTCATTGACAAGCATTGTTCATGGCAAGTTACTTTAGTAGATGTGTTTTCACCATTACAGCCCCACAGTAAGTTAATGATAAATAAACTGGTTATGAATTGAATGATTTGTGTTTGTTTTTTAATCACACTTAATTAACTCTCTTGATCTATGACAATATTTTATGGATAGCGGCTATGATTTTACGCTTAAAGTCTTTATTATGCATCTGCCCATAAGCTTATCTGTTTGATTTTGGTTATTTTTCACAAAAAACCTAATAAGAGTCTAAACTTTTAATCTTGATTACTAATAATTTTCACATGTAAGTGGAATCATAAATATGACAACAACAACTATCGCTCATCCAGAGTACAACTATAAGGTTGTTAAGCAATTTGCTTTAACAACTGTTTTCTGGGGTCTTATTGGTATGACGGTTGGTGTATTAATTGCTGCGCAATTAATATGGCCTGCGTTAAACTTTGAAACTCCATGGCTAACTTTTTCGCGTTTGCGCCCTTTACACACAAATGCTGTAATCTTTGCATTTGGTACAAGTGCCCTATTCGCAACCTCGTATTACGTTGTTCAACGTACATGTAAAGTAAAACTCATCAGTGACAAAGTCGCCGCCTTTACCTTTTGGGGATGGCAAGCGGTTATCGTTTCAGCTGTTATTACTTTACCTATGGGGTTAACTACTTCAAAAGAGTATGCAGAATTAGAATGGCCGATTGATATTTTAATTACTATTGTCTGGTTAGCTTATGCGTATGTATTTTTAGGTACAGTCGCGATTCGTAAAACAAGTCATATTTATGTAGCAAACTGGTTTTATGCCGGTTTTATTATTACTGTTGCAGTTTTGCACTTAGTTAATAGTGCAGCTATCCCAGTAACACTATTTAAGTCCTACTCCATATACTCTGGTGCGGTAGATGCTATGGTTCAGTGGTGGTATGGACATAATGCAGTAGGTTTCTTATTGACAGCTGGTTTCTTGGGGATGATGTATTACTTTGTTCCTAAACAAGCCGAGCGTCCAGTATATTCTTATCGCTTATCGGTTGTTCACTTTTGGGCTCTAATTTCTTTATATATTTGGGCTGGCCCGCATCATCTACATTACACAGCTTTACCTGATTGGACTCAGTCTTTAGGTATGGTTATGTCTGTAATCTTATTTATCCCTTCTTGGGGTGGAATGATCAACGGTATCATGACGTTATCAGGTGCTTGGCATAAATTAAGAACTGACCCTATCTTACGTTTCTTAATTGTTTCGTTATCTTTTTATGGTATGTCTACGTTTGAAGGCCCAATGATGGCAATCAAATCTGTAAACGCATTATCACATTATACTGACTGGACAATTGGCCATGTGCATTCAGGTGCTCTTGGTTGGGTTGCAATGGTTTCTATTGGTGCTCTATATCATTTAATTCCACGCTTATATGGCAAAACAGAAATGGCAGATATTAAATTAATTAATACCCATTTCTGGTTACACACTGTAGGTGTTGTTCTTTATATAGTAGCTATGTGGATTTCAGGTGTTATGCAGGGCCTTATGTGGAGAGCAGTTAACTCAGACGGAACATTAACTTATAGTTTTGTTCAAAGTTTAGAAGCGTCTTATCCTTTCTACTTTGTACGTTTCGTAGGTGGCCTGTTTGTTGTTGCTGGTATGTTAGTAATGGTCTACAACGTAGTTAAAACTGTTCGCGAAAGCAAACAAGTTAGTGCAGTGTAAGGAGAGCTATAGATATGGCAAATCATCACGAGAAGATTGAAAAAAATATCACGTTAATGGCTATCCTTACGGTTGTAGCTATTAGCTTTGGTGCCCTAGTAGAAATTACGCCTTTAATGTTTCAAAAAGATACTACTGAGCCAGTGAAAGGTATGCGTGCCTTAACTGCTTTAGAAATGGAAGGCCGTGACATTTATATTCGTGAAGGTTGTAACAACTGTCACAGTCAAATGATACGTCCATTCCGTGCAGAAGTTGAACGTTATGGTCATTATTCTGTAGCTGGTGAATCTGTTTGGGATCACCCTTTCCTTTGGGGCTCAAAACGTACTGGTCCAGATTTAGCACGTGTTGGTCAACGTTATAGTGATGACTGGCATTATGCTCATTTAATGGATCCTCGTCAGGTTGTTCCTCAATCGAATATGCCATCATTTAAATGGTTGGATGAAGCTGTATTAGACGGAAAAGATATTAGTAAAAAGTTTGAAGTATTTAATATTTTAACCAAAGGCAAAACCCATAAAGACGAAGCTGGAAACTACATTCCATTGTATTCAGCGGATGATATAGCGGGCGCTAAAGAAGCTGTTCAGGGTAAAACTGAAATGCAGGCTTTAATCGCTTATTTACAACAACTCGGCACGCACCTTAAGTAATGACTATGGATTATGGTACATATCGAGGCGTTTATACGCTAATTTTAATGGTTTTGTTTTTAGTTATTGTTTACTGGGCTTACAACAAAAAGAGTAAAACTAAGTTTGATGATATAGCCCAATCAATCTTTGAAGAAGATGAAGTAAACAAAGATCCTAATAGTAAGGAGCAAAAAAATGGTAATGACTGAATTTTGGCATTGGTGGGTAATCATACTAACTAGTATTTCGATTATCGGTTGTTTCTGGATTATTACAATTAATCTAACAAACTATACACACGTAGACGAAGGTGAGTCTATGGGGCATGAGTTTGACGGCATTGAAGAGCTGAATAACCCATTACCTAAGTGGTGGACGTATATGTTCTACTTCATCTTAGTATGGTCTATTGGATACCTTATCGTTATGCCTGGTATGGGTAACTGGGAAGGTTTATCTGGTTGGAAAAGTTCACATCAAGGTATTGTTTCATTAGAAGAGTCTCGTGCTCTATCTGCTAAATCAATTGCTGAAGATGAATTTGTACAACTTGATCAAGAAGTTAAGCGTGCTGATGAAATATACGGTCCACTGTTTAACGCTATGGCAGATAAGCCAATTATCGACTTAGCTTATTCAGATGGATTATGTTTTGAAAAAAACGATGACAAATATGCAGAAATAGCTTGTGTTGAAGATGATAAAGGTAATTTACCTAAAGGAATTCTAGAAGTTGAACCGTATAAAGTTGGTCAACGTTTATTCCTTCAAAACTGTGCATTGTGTCACGGCTCTGATGCACGTGGTTCAACAGGTTTCCCTAACTTAACTGACAGTGATTGGTTGTACGGTGGTACACCTGAAAAAATTAAAGAAACACTGATGCACGGTCGAGTAGCGGCAGGTATGGCGGCTTGGGGACCAGCTTTAGGTGGTGAACAAGGCGTTCAGGAAGTAGCTCAGTACGTTCTTAAATTAGCTGGTCGTAAAGTTAACGACAAGATGGCAGATGCAGGCAAAGCTAAATTTGGCCTATGTGCAGCTTGTCACGGCGCTAATGGTGAAGGTGGCGTAGCAAATGGTTTAGCTACCGGAGCTCCTAATTTAACCGATAATATTTGGTTATATGGCGGTTCTAAACGTGCGGTTGAAGAATCCATCCGTAATGGTCGCGCTGGTGTTATGCCTGCTTGGAAAGATGTGTTGGGTGAAGATAAAGTACACGTGATCTCAGGTTACGTTTATCGAATATCGCATCCAAACAAGTAGGTAGATATTTAAAAGGAAGCCTCTACGGAGGCTTTTTTTATACATGTAACATCTGGTTATTTTATAAAGAAAAGTACTTTTGTTTAGGCTTATTTATCTAAAAAAAGTATTTTTCTTTGTAATTTGGTAATACCTTTGAGATCCACTCATTGGTCGTCGGCAGTTTTATTATTAGGTGAAGTATATGAAATCGGATATTTGGTATCGTAATCCTTGGGTTTGGCTGATCATCGCCTTACCTATGTCTGCAGTAATTGGTGGTATTGCTACTGTTATTATTACTAGTATGAATCAACCGGATATGGTGGTTGATGACTATTACAAAAAAGGCAAAGCCATTAACCAAGAATTAACGTTATATGACAATGCTCAAAAGTTAGGTGTAACGTTAGAGCTAAAAGTTAATGAACATCGTATAGAGATTAAATCTCCAGTTACTTATACAGCTCTAAAAGTAAAAATGGTGCATTCAACACTTGCTGATCAAGACTTTGATTTGGTGTTAACTCCAAATGCAACAGGAACTCTTTCTTCATCTGTTGAGGATATCATGCCTGGTAAGTGGCAAGTGATTGTTATGCCAATGGATAGCGCATGGAAAGTTAGAAAAGATATTGCATTACCGAGTTCAATTTGGGTAGCTTTATAAAGAAATGTCTGAAAAAACATCTTGTTACCACTGTGGTAATGACTTACCTAAACATCAAGCTCCCATCATTGCGAATATTGATGAACAAACTTATAAGGTTTGTTGTTTAGGTTGTAAATCGGTTACTGAACATATTTATAAAAATGGGTTAGGAACTTATTATCAGTTTCGCTCAGATATGGCCACAAAGCCTGAAGAAAACATCACAGATGAACGTTACTTAGTATTTGATGATATTGGTTTTTTAGAACAAATATCATCAAATACCCCCGACGCACCTAATATTAGAAAAATTATATTATCAGTAGATAATATTCATTGCGCTGCCTGTGCATGGTTAATTGAGCAATCTCTTCACACTCTAGATGGCATTGAAAAAGTCAATGTTAATACGGTTAATCAACGAGCAGAGATCAGCTGGGATCATGACGTACTAACGTTATCATCAATACTCACTAAACTTGGTACTGTTGGCTACCCTTCTTCACCGTTTAACGTGACCGACACTGAACACAAGTTAAAGTCTCAAGAAAAACAATACATAAAGCGTTTAGGTGTTGCCGGTTTATTTACAATGCAAGTAATGATGATAGCTTTTGCTATGTATTTTGGTGCTTTTAGTAATATGGAGTCGCATCAAATTGGTTATTTTAAATGGCTTAGTTTGATTTTATCTGTTCCTGTAGTGTTTTACTCTGCCCTACCTTTCTTGTTTGGCTCTTACTATTCATTAAAAGCAAAAAGACTCAATATGGATGTGCCAGTCGCTTTTGCTATTTACGGTGCTTTTTTTGCCAGTTTCTACCAACTGTTAATTAACGGGCTAAATGGTGATAAAGGAGAAGTGTTTTTTGAAAGCATTTCTATGTTCACATTTTTATTATTAATTGGTAAATACTTAGAGTTTAAAGCTAAAAGCAAAGCTATCTTATCTAACGCAAATTTAAATAAAAACATCCCTATAACAGTTAATAAACTCGTTAATGGCGAACCTGTTGTCGAGCTTGTTAAACATATAAAGCTTGGTGATATGGTATTAATCAAACCAGGCCAAAATATAGCGATAGATGGTGTTATTACAGACGGTATGACGAGTGTTAACGAGTCTGTATTAAATGGCGAGTTTGAACCAATTAATAAACAGGTTGGGGAATATGTCTTGGCTGGCAGTATCAATAATGACGGTGTTATTAGTGTAAAAGTAACGGCAATTGGTGAACAAACTACTTTATCTAAAATTGGACACTTGCAAGAAGAGTTCTCTAGACATAAACCTGTATATACACAATTTGCCGATAAAATTGCTCATTGGTTTGTATTTGGGCAATTAATCTTAGCCTTAATAACCTATATTATTTGGTATTTTGTTGAGCCTGTAGATGCCCTTTGGATCAGTTTGTCGGTGTTAGTGGCGACGTGTCCTTGTGCGTTAAGTTTAGCCACTCCAACCGCTTACACTTGTGTTATTTCTGCATTAAATAAACAAGGTATCTTGATTAAAGATCCACTAGCATTTGATAAATTAAGTCACTTAACTCATGTTTGTTTCGATAAAACAGGGACCTTAACCAAAGGTCGTTTTGAAGTCCAAACTTCACACTATGAACAAGATAAATTAAACACGTTAGGTTTAAGTTTAAATAATTTAAAAGCAATAATTGTACGCTTGCAAAAACATTCGGAACACCCTATTTCTAAAGCATTTGATGAGTTATTGAATGATGATGAATCTGATTGTATATTTTCTAAAGATTACAATACACAAGATAAAAAAGTGGTATTCGACCTTCAAAATCTTACCAATATATCTGTCGTTATAGGCAATGGTATTCAAGGTGAGTATCTAGGTGGTGTGATTAAGGTTGGTAGTGCTGAGTTTTGTAATGTAAATCAGGACTTGGAAAATGAAGGTGTAATAAATCAAGCAAATGTATTTGTCAGTTATCAAGATGTGATGGTGGCTCAATATTATGTGTCGGATCAGTTAAAGTCAGAATCAATAAATGTGTTACACCAGTTAGAGAAAAACAATCTGCATTTAACTATGTTAACCGGAGATTCATCAGAACAAGCGCTTGAACTGGGTGAAAAATTACCTTTAGACATTATAAAAACTGGTGTTTCACCAGATACAAAAGCACAGTATGTGAAAAACCTTCAGCAAGATTCGAGTTCAAATCTAGTTTTAATGGTGGGCGATGGTATTAACGACTCCCCCGTGTTTGCCGCTGCTGATATTAGTGTGGCTATGGGGGATGGTGCTGATGTAACAAAATATGCTGCTGACATAATTATTTTAAAAGGTAATTTAAATGCAATAATGTCATTAGTAAATGCAGCAAAACAAACTCGAACAACAATTAAGACTAATTTGTATTGGTCGTTAATTTATAATCTGGTTATATTACCTGTGGCTATGCTCGGTTATGTTGCTCCCTATATTGCAGTTATTGGTATGTCTGCAAGTTCAATATTGGTTGTAACCAATTCATTAAGATTATTAAAGGTTAAATAGACAATTACATGAACGTTATTTATTACTTAATTCCAGTGGCTATTCTTTTTGTGATTGTGGGTGTTATTGCCTTTTTTTGGGCGACCAAAACAGAACAATTTGAAGATTTAGAAAAACAAGGTTTGTCCATTTTAATGGATGACGACGAATTACAAATTAAAAAAACTGAGCAAGATCCTAAATCTTAAATGAATATACCATTTGAATACCTTATTCCTGCCTTTTTAATGGGGTTCCTAGGCAGTGGACATTGCGTTGCCATGTGTGGCTCTATGTCAATGGCGCTTGGTTTTTCAGTGCCTAAAGATAAATCGTTTTTGTTTTACTCTGTATTGATCAGTTTTGGGCGAATATTTGGTTATGGCTTAATTGGTTTAATCGTTAACTTTTTTGCTCAATCTGTTGTCAGTCTTACGCAAGGTGGTGTGTTGTACCTTACGTTGTTTTCTTCGATTTTAATGTTTGGAATTGGATTACATATTGCCAATATAAACAGCTTAGTATTAAAAACTGAATTTATAGGTAAATGGTTTCAACCTTTTATTGAACCAATTAAATCTAAAATATTACCGATTGATTCACCTATTAAGTGTTTATTGTATGGCCTGTTTTGGGGCTTTTTACCTTGCGGTTTAGTATATACAGCGCTTAGCTTAGCCTTAACGTCACCTACCCCTATTACCGGGTTTGCCGTTATGTTATTTTTTGGTTTAGGTACGCTTCCTACTTTAGTTGGTTTAACTTTAGTTAATGCCAAATTAAATAGTATTTTAAATCATACTTATGTTAGGTTTGTATTAGGTGTTAGCGTGATTGTAATGGCCGCTTGGCAGTTTTATTTTGCGTTTAATCGAATTACATTTTACTAGTTTTATAGCGGGCCTTTAATGTCAAATCAATCTAACCAGAGTTGTAATACCTTTGCTTTAAATTGTGCAAACTGCAGTTTAAATCAGCTGTGCATCCCTTTTTCTTTGGATGAAAGTGAATTACGTAGACTAGATGATGTTATCGAACGAAAAAAGCCGTTTCACAAAAGCGACTGTATCGTTGAAGCTGGCCAAGTATTTAAGTCGTTATTCGCCATTCGCTCAGGTAGTTTTAAATCGTATTTAGTAGACGATCAAGGTGTTGAGCAGATCACTGGCTTTCATTTACCGGGTGATGTGATTGGATTCGACGCACTGTCAACTCAAACACACCAAACCTATTGTCAGGCTCTAGAAACTTCTATGGTGTGCGAAATTCCATACACCACTATGGATGAGCTAGTCGAAAAAATGCCTAAATTACGTAGTCAATTTACCCGCTTAATGAGTAATGAAATATCATCTGATCAAAACATGTTTATGTTATTAAATAAAAAAACGGCCGATGAACGTATTGCTTCTTTTCTTACTACATTATCTGATAGATTTGCCCAACGTGGTTTATCAAAACACTCCTTTAGATTAACTATGACTCGTAGCGAAATTGGTAATTATTTAGGTTTGACGGTAGAAACCGTAAGCCGCATTTTTAGTAAGTTTCAAAAGTCTGGGTTTATCGCGGTTGATGGTAAATTTATCGAGATAAAAGACGTCGAAAAATTCAGACGATTAGAAAGTGAGTAATAAAAACTATTAAAATCATTAAATTATCTTCAGCAAAAGGTTTAAGTTTTACTACACTTATAAAGTGCACTTAATAATATAAGGTGAATGATATGAGTCACTTCAATAAAATATTAGTCGTTGTTGACCCCTCTGAAGACAACCATAAAGCATTATCCCGTGCCTTAGAGATGTCAGATAAACAACCTTGTGAAATTACGGTGTTTTTGGCGATTTATGATTTTTCCTATGAAATGACCACAATGTTGTCTAACGATGAACGAGCAGTAATGCAGACTGCCGTACTTGAAGGGAAAAGACAGTGGTTAGCAGAGATAGTTAAACAATCGCAAAAAAACACTACTAATATTATCACCCAAGTTGTTTGGCACAATCGACCTTATGAAAGCATAATTCGTGCAGCCATTGAGGGTAACTTTGATTTAGTTATAAAAAGTACTCACAAGCACGATAGCTTAAAATATGTGATATTCACTCCAACTGATTGGCATCTATTAAGAAAGTGCCCTTGCCCTGTTCTGTTAGTCAAAGATCATGCATGGCCTAAAAACAGTAAAGTGTTAGCTGCCGTTAGCGCTGCAACTGACGATACGAGCCATCAGTTATTAAATTATGAAATCATTCATCATGCTTGTTCAATGGCTAGTTTATTACAATCTGATACCCACTTGGTTAATGCTTATCCGCCTACACCAATCAATATTGCGGTAGAAATCCCCGAATTTGATACGGTAAAATATAATGCCGATATGAAATTACACCACCAAAAGTCTTTATCGAAGTTAGCTTTAGATTTTACAATTGATGATAATAAAACTCACATTGTTGAGGGCTTACCAGAGAATGTGATCCCTCAAGTAGCTACATCTTTAGATGCGGAGCTTGTGGTTATCGGTACAGTAGGCAGAACAGGAATAAGTGCAGCGCTAATTGGTAATACAGCTGAACATGTTATAGATAACTTAAACTGTGATTTATTAGCGTTAAAACCACCTGATTTTATCAGCCCAATTAAGGTATGAAGTTAAGATATATTCTTAAGGTGTAAACGTATACCGCTGGTATTATTCGGTTTAAAGCAAACCGCTAATGTAAATTAGCGGTTTCTTTGTGTCTGTAACGACATTATAATGCGCGGCTTATATCAATTGGCTCATTGCTATTGATGTGTAATACCAATTTTATTAAATATTTAATCACTCAGTGGGAACTAAAAAGCATTAAGACAAGGAAAAAGAGCGAAGGCATAGTTGGTCTACGTCAAAATCTTGTGAAGCAGTATTAATGCTTTTTAGACCCATCTAAGACGCCATTCAGAGCTTCTATTTCTTTGTTGTTCGAATTAGAAAGACGTCCAGTATTACTGTATTCAAACGCCTCGAACTAAAAGCTCTGACATGGTGCTGAATGACTAAATATTTAATAAAATTGGTATAATTTGAGAGGCAGTATGGCAACATCTTTAGAAGCAAAACAAAAACATAGCTTTAACAAACTAGAAAAACGAATTCGTCGTCAAGTTGGCCAAGCTATTGGTGATTAC
>JAWUWS010000114.1:0-7741 GCA_034111705.1 Psychrosphaera sp. | reverse complement strand
TTTGGTATAAGCGTTACAGAGAAAAAAGATGGCGAAGATACATGGCACAAAGACGTACGTTTTTTTGATATTAAAGATGCTGACAATAACTACCGTGGTAGCTTTTATTTAGATTTATACGCCCGTGAGAAAAAACGTGGCGGCGCTTGGATGGATGACTGTAAAGGTCGCGCTGTGCTAGCAAACGGCGAATTACAAACTCCAGTTGCCTACTTCACCTGTAACTTTAATCAGCCAATTGGTGACCAACCAGCCCTATTTACTCATGACGAAGTAATTACTTTATTCCATGAGTTTGGTCACGGTATTCACCACATGCTGACTCAAGTGGATGAAGCGGCTGTTTCTGGCATTAATGGTGTTGCTTGGGATGCAGTCGAGCTGCCAAGTCAGTTCTTAGAAAACTGGTGCTGGGAAGAAGACGCATTGCAGTTTATCTCTGGTCATTTTGAAAGCAATGAACCTTTACCAAAAGAGTTATTGGATAAAATGTTAGCGGCTAAAAACTTCCAATCAGCAATGATGATGGTACGTCAAATAGAATTCAGCTTATTTGATTTCCGTATTCACGCAGAATTTAATCCAGAAACAGGTGCGCAAGTACAACAAATATTGGATGACGTGCGCGACAAAGTTGCGGTTATTAAGCCACCTGCGTTTAATCGTTTCCAACATGGTTTTGGTCATATATTTGGTGGCGGTTACGCGGCGGGATATTACAGCTACAAATGGGCAGAAGTATTATCTGCCGACGCGTTCGCTAAGTTTGAAGAAGACGGAATTTTTAATCCAGAAACTGGCAAACAGTTCTTAAATTGTATTTTGGAAAAAGGCGGCAGCGCCGAGCCAATGGAATTGTTTAAAAACTTCCGTGGACGTGAGCCGCAAATTGATGCTCTGTTACGTCACTGCGGTATTGCTGCTTAAGTAAAATAACGCTTTAATATTTATAGAGTGACTTTGATAGTTATTCATATAATTATGTAGTGTATTTGTTAACTAAGCTCCCACATTCAAGGTGGGAGTTTTGCATTTCACACGTGACTAAATTGATCAAAAAACTATGACTGAAATTAAAAACCTAGAACCCTTTTCCGACATATTAAGCCGAGCTATTGCGCGTAAAGGCAGTGAAGATTTTGTGCTGGATATGGCAGGACAAACCTTTACTAAAGAAGAGTTGGCACAAATTCCAGACTCTATGTGGCTAGCTGCCTTTACCAAACAAATATTCCAAAGTGGTTTTGTATGGCGTGTGGTTGAAAATAAATGGGCTGGGTTTGAAGAGGTGTTTTTTAATTTCGACATTGAGAAAATGTTAATGATGCCGGATGAAATGTGGGAAGCTAAATGTAAAGACGAACGCATTATTCGTAATGGTAAAAAAGTCATGACCATTAAAGATAACGCGCAAATGATTTTTGAAATTGCTGCAGAGCATGGCTCATTTGCCCAGTTTATTGCTAATTGGCCAGCACAAGATGTTATTGGTTTATGGGCGTTTTTAAAAAAACGTGGTTCGCGTTTAGGTGGCAATACCGGGCCTTATGCATTACGCCGTTTAGGTTATGACACTTTTTTAATTAGCCAAGACAATGAAGCGTATTTTAGAGCGTATAAACATATTGACGGTGGCGTGAGCAGCAAAAAAAGCCAACAAACTATGCAAGACTGTTTTGATGTTTGGCAGAAACAAACGGGTTATTCATACCAAGCATTAAGCCGAGTATTGTCTTATTCTGTTGGTGATAACTTTGTTGGTGTTGATACTAATGGTAGATAAGTCCGCAATGGCAGATAAATCATCTGAGCTAAATAACCCAGTACAATCCGACATTATACAATTTGTAAATTGGCGTGCAGCTCCGCTTGAAATTATTGATTTAGCTGAGTCCTTTGGTTGGAACATGACAAACAAAGCGCCAACAGATAATCAGCTTTTTGCCGCCTTTGATGACGGTAAACTGTTTTTAACCCGCGACAGTAAAACCAAAATCTTTGTTGATTTTGCAGAGGGCGCAAGTGCCCATAGGCAAAAGTTTGGTGGTGGTAAAAACCAAGCTATCGCTAAAGCGGTGGGATTAAACAAAATAGACTTAGACAAAAAGTCATTACACGTATTTGATGCCACAGCCGGTATGGGAAAAGACGCATTTGTATTAGCTTCTTTGGGTTGTCATGTGACGTTAGTAGAACGCCAGCAACCGATTTATGCGTTGTTAGTCGATGGATTTCGCCGAGCCAAAATGTCGGCACATTTACCTTGGTTTGATGAGCGTATGCAGTTAATTAATGCACCAGCACAACAGGCATTAAGCCAAGCTATTGAGAATGAACAGCAAGTAGATGTCGTGTATTTAGATCCTATGTTTCCACACCGTGAAAAATCCGCCGCCGTTAAAAAAGACATGGCGTTATTTCAGACCTTTGTAGGCACAGATGATGACGCCGACGAACTGCTACCAAGCGCAATAAAATTAGCAGATAAACGCGTTGTAGTTAAGCGTCCAGATTACGCACCATTTTTAAATGCTCAGCAGCCGAGTACCCAGATTAAAACCAAAAAGAACAGATTTGATGTCTATGTTAACGCTGCCATGGTATAAATAGGCTGTTATTCAATGTCGAATATAAAAATAATAAGAATATATAGGAAGTTAGATGATTGATATAAACAGTAAGTTACCAAGTGTTGAATTTCAGTATTTTGCTAATGGCGAAATGATCACTGCAACTACGGAAGAATTATTTGCTGGTAAAAAAGTAGTTATGTTTGCCGTACCTGGTGCATTTACACCTACTTGTTCAAACAGTCACCTTCCTGGTTATGTTGTTAATTATGAAAAGTTTGTAGCCAAAGGTGTAGACACAATTATATGTTTATCAGTAAATGATGCATTTGTTATGGATGCATGGGGCAAAAGCCAAAATGCTGAAAATATTATCATGCTTGCTGATGGTGGTGCCGATTTCACTAAAGCTATAGGCCTTGAAGCTGAAACCGGAATTTTTGGTGGTACTCGTTCACGCCGTTACGCTATGGTAGTTGAAGATGGCATGTTACAAATTTTAAATGTAGAAGAACCTAAATCGTTTGAAGTAAGTGACGCGGAAACTATATTAGCCACTCTGTAAAAATAGCAGCTAGTAAAATTAAAAACTCGGCCTTAATGGCCGTTTTTTTATGAGGTGAATATGACTAATTCTGTTGAGAAAATTAATCCAGCGCAAGAGGCTAATTCAGAAGAAACTCTTAATTTAGAACAAGGCGTTAACCCACAACTATGTCCTTTGTGCGCAAAAGAAAATGCATGTGGCAATGTTATTAACAATAGCCTTGCTTGCGACGAAAAAAAGAAACTCACCTGCTGGTGCCAAGACCCAAACATTCAATTTCCGCCTCAACTATTACAACAAGTCCCAGACGACCTAAAAAACAAAACCTGTATTTGCCAGTCTTGTGCAAGAGAGTTTGTTAGTTGAGAGCTGACTGAAAAATACTTGAGAATACTTAACTCTAATATTTAAAGCTTGATACTGTAAAATTCATGTCTTTCGATAACTTATCTAACTTTTGACTTGAGCTCTCGTTACTCTTGGTTGTGTCATCAATGGATTCTGCTTGGCCTCGTATCTCTTTGATTAAGTCATTAATTGATTGAACATCGTTCAGTTGATGTTGAATGTTATTATTCATGTCGTTGTTGAGGGTGTTGATCATTTGAATTGACGATTGCATTTTTTGCACAGAATCACCCGTTTTGTTGGCTATCGTTGATGTTTCATTACTTAACTGACTACTTGTTTCAATGACTTCAACGGCACTTATCGATGAAACCTGTAAACGTGAAATGATACTTTCTATCTCTGAAGTAGAGACTTGAGTTCGAGTTGCTAAGTTTCTTACTTCATCGGCGACTACTGCAAATCCACGACCTACTTCTCCAGCTCTAGCCGCTTCTATTGCTGCATTTAATGCTAGCAAGTTAGTTTGTTCGGCGATACTTTGTATAACACTTAAAGCTGTACCTATGTTATTACAGTCCTCCGCTAGATTAGAAATTATCTGTTGAGCAGACGTTATTTTTTCATCTAATAACTCTATTTTGGAAACCGTGTCATCAACACAGTTTTGACTATCATTTGAAAGTTCAATAGTCTCTGCACCTAATTTGGCTACTTGATCTGCTTGAGTGGATACAATATTTGCTGACTCAGTGATCATAGCCATAGAAATTGTTACTTTATCTATTTTTTGAGTTTGATCATGAACAAGCTCAAACGTATTTTTTGAATCATTAAGTAACTGAGAAGAAGTGGAGGTAACTTGATGAGATAATGTATTGATTGTAGACATTGAGTTACCTAACGAACTCGACATTGCATTAAAGTTATTAGCTAGTCTGCCAATGAAATCTTCACTTTGTAATGTACAACGGGCGCTTAGGTCTTTTTCCCCGACTTGTTGAGCCGCCTGAGATAATGTTTGGAGTTTACTTAATAATACTACTTTCATAATATAGTAATTAGAGACGCCAATCGCTAAACCAGCAAAGAAACAAGAGATAGAAAACCAAATGTACATACCATCTTTCCATTCAACAAAAAACTCTGCAAATATAGGAAATACTAAACCCATGAAAATACCAAAGGCATTGAAGGTATAAAATAACTGACGAAGGATGCTGTTTGATTTCATTTGAATTCTTTTGGAGGTGGGTTGCTAACAAATAAAATATTATGCTAACAATTAACTAACATTAGTTAATTCTAAAGTAATAAGTGTATAAAATAAAGTGAATATTATTTAACCATCTCTACTGCTATTGCAACAAGTCCCAGAATCGTTAAAAAACAAAACCTGTATTTACCAGTCTTGTGCAAAAGAGTTTGTACTGAAAAAGTGTAAATAAGTGAGCGGTCAAAAACGTGTAATATTTTTTAATTATAGCAGCAGGTTAATAGAGTTACGGGCTAAAAAAGTTAACAATGCTACCGGAGAAGTTATTTTCTTTATTTAGTAAATAACGTTTATTCTTATCACCTTGGATCAATCTTAATATATTGTTGTGTGATAAATTCTCAGACATGTTTGTCAAATGAAAATCCAGTTTAGAAATGTTTTTAGGCATTCCTTTAATTTCAAATATGATCACACTCAAATGATCGTTCAACTTTATTCTACCTTTTCCAAGGCTTAATTTTACTGACTCGATAGTAATATTTTTATCATCAGAGCCTGTGATTTTTATATCAAAACCTTGTTTGATATAGGCAATAACTTTTTGCTTATATTTAACATTGTTAACATCTGCTTTAGGCGCATTTTTAATGCTTGCTTGTAATGACTTATCTAAGTTAGATAAAGGTGTCATTACCTCATACATCCATTGTTGATCTTTAATTTGCCTTATTTGGAATGTTGCTATGTTAGTGTCATGAGCAAGAGAAGTATTTGAGAACGAAATAATAAGTAGAAAAGAAACAAAACGAACGATATTAAACATTAAATACAGCCTCGTGTTTACAATAAATTTATTGGCGGGATAGAAGATGAAAAAAGCAATGCGTAGCGAGTAGAGCTTAGCATTGCTTATTTAGTTTTATTCTACGGTAACACTACGGTCGACAAAACTGCCCATTAAACAAGGTGGAAGATTTGGAGCTCCACCTTCTAATGCATGATAATGATAGACACCATCAGGAAACTCATCAGTTGTGTGGCTATGACCGTTACATTCATCCACTGTTGCTACAGTATCTGGTGTTGTATCTACGCTATCTACTAAGTCATAAGCACCATAAATTGGATAACCATCTTTGGCAAGTCCCGCAAAAGATGTCGGTTCATCATAATCTATAAATGAGTTGCTACAGCTAATACCATATTGTTCGGTGTAGTCGTAATCGTCAGACTCGTAAACGGTATTAATCGATTGTGGAATAAAGTGCCAGTGATAATAACCGGATGGATCTGGATGACCACCACATTGATCGAGTGCTGGAATATTTCCGCTACCAGTTCCTCCAACACCTGCTTCTGCAACGGTTACACTAGGTGGATTTGCCGTAAGCGGTACGCCGTTTACACCCACACCTAAACTGTCAATTGTGCCTAGCTCGTATGGTTCACTTCTTAATTCAGGAGTAACAGGAATTAAAAAGGTAACTTCTAAAGTAGAGTCAAAGTTAGCAGATAAACAGTAGCTAAAGCCTTCTTCTTCACTGCCTTGGCTTAAATCGCTCATACGGATGTTGCCATCTTCATCAACAATATCGTAGCTGTCAGCATCCATTCCTTGAGCCGCGTCGACTAAAGATTGAAAGCCTGGATTAGTAGCGCCGTCATATACACCAAGACCAGACTCTGAACGCGCAGTTGTTATTGAATCTGGACAATAAGGGCCAATAGTTCCTTCACCTTCAGTGTCACCTACGGTATTGGAATCAAATGTTAATTGATAACAAGTTGTAGAGCTGCCATTTTCTAACGTACAGTCTACTAACTCTTCAGATATCGTTGCCGTATCAAACAATGCACTTTGGTAGTTACCAGTAGCATCGGCTACAGTGTCTGACTCTGTTGTCGTTGTATCGTCAGACGTAGTATCGCTGTCATCGTCGCTTCCACATCCAGCTAATATTAAGGTGAATAAAAGCAAAGGTGGAATGGTATTTTTTTTACAAAATAATCTCATAAATAGTAACTCCTTATTAATAGCTATTATCATCCTAATGTTAGAATGTGTAAGCATTGTGCAAACAATCGAATAAAGATCATTCAACAGCTATATCACTATAAACGTAGCAGTAACTAAACATAAGAGTTAATGATTAGAGTGAAGTTTATCTCTTTTCATTTTCAAAATACTGGCAACTGAATAAATAATTAACGCTATCCAAATAAAGCCGAACGTAACCCAACGATCTTCCCCTACTTTTTCTCCATAAATAAACACAGCAAACATAAACATAATGCTTGGGCCTATATACTGGAAAAAGCCCATTGTGGAATAATTTAAACGCCGTGCAGCGGCAACAAAACATAAAAGTGGCGCGGTAGTAATAAGACCTGCTGCCATTATTAATAAGTTAAAACCAATGGTGTTATTAGCCATGTTGCTGGCATCGGTTGGCACCATAAACCACCAATATAATACGGCTGGAATTGTTAATAATAATGACTCCATTAATAAGCCAGATACTGAGTCGACAGATACGGTTTTACGGATAAGACCATAAATTGAGAATGAGATGGCAAGAGCAAAGGCAACCACAGGAAATGAGCCAAACGTCACCACTTGAATGGTAACGCCAATAAAGGCTAAAGCAACCGCTGCGTATTGTAATTTTGATAACCGTTCACCCAAAAAGAACATACCTAAGGCTACGTTTAATAAAGGATTTATGTAATATCCTAAGCTAGCATCTAGTAAATGATTATTATTAATTGCCCAAATAAACAACCACCAATTGAAGGCAAGTATCGATGCACTGGCAGCTAATATGAGTAGAGTTTTAGGTTTTTTAAGGATATTGGAAATTTGTAGCCAATTTTTTTTCACCGAGATAATGATGACTAACAACAACGAAGACCAAATGATCCGGTGCATTAATATTTCCGTTGGAACCATTGAGTTTAATAATTTGAAATAAGCTGGAATAACCCCCCACATTAAATAGGCAGCAATAGCTAAAAGTACACCTTGTTTAGCGTTTGTATTCATTAAAATCTACTTCT
>JAWUWS010000113.1:0-9622 GCA_034111705.1 Psychrosphaera sp. | reverse complement strand
CGTAAACGGTAATCACTAGATTGGTCAATCCACTTAATAACGCCGTGTTCATCAACTAAAACTGACGTAGGTATAGACATGGATTTAAATTTTAATTGATACGGCTGAGGAAATGGAAGTCCCAACATCACCATAATATTTTCCGAATCTGCACCTAATGCTTTGTGATGTTCTACACCGTATTTTTTCACGACATCAAGCTCAGGGTCAGACAATAATAAATGACTTAAGTTATCTCTTTCGGCATGAGCTTTAGATTGCTCAACCGTATCGCCAGATAAAGCAATAACTTTCACGCCATATTTGTCAAAATCTGCTTTCATCTCGTCAAACATGGTTAACTCTTTACTACAATAAGGGCACCATGAGCCACGATAAAACTTTAGTAACACTCGTTTTCCAGCCAAGTCACCCGTTGAGAAAACACTACCGTCTGCAGCATTAACAGTAAAAGGGATTAAAGAGTCACCCACAGTTACTTTAATATTACCTATTGGTGTATTTTTTTGAGATATCACCCATAAGAAAAATACACTTACAAATATAGCCATACCCGCTAATACGGCTACAGGTAAAACAGCTAATACTGGCGCAGGTATAACTAACCAAAGCGCATAAGCACCTAAAATTATTGCTCCTAAAAGTGAGATTATTAAACCAAATGGAAATACGGGTACTTTATTTTTCATCAATTTCGCAAAATATACCCCGATACCAGCAAAGGTAAGTAAAAGACCAAGACCTGATGTTCCTAACGCCATTAAATTCATATTTTATCTCTCTTATTATATTAAATACCAATCGGTACAATATTAATAATGTACTCATGTCGGAGTGTAATAGCAAACTTTTATTATTCAGGATGGTTAATTATGCACAATCGACCTAAGAAAACGGTTATCTATAGAATGATAGATGTCTTTAGATTTCTAACTTAAATATGGTATGAATTAAAATAATGGGGAAATGAAAGGTTAACAGCCCTTAACTTTATTCATAATACCGTTAGGGGCTTAAATTATTATTTAATCTACTTGAGCTACCGAGATCTTATTAGCTAAATAGTCTCTGATTTCAGCTTCCATTTGATCGGCCGCACTGGCGTTATCTATACGTTTTTTCTGGCGTTGACCGTTAATGTAAAAACCACTGCGTTTATTTGCACCAGCTAAACCTAAATCGGATATTAATGCTTCGCCAGGACCATTAACAACACAACCAATAACCGACACTGTAATTGGTTCAACTACATCTTCTAAACGCTCTTCAAGCTGATTCATAGTTTGAACAACATCAAATTCTTGTCTTGAGCAGCTAGGGCAGGCAATAAAATTAATTCCGCGAGAGCGAATGCTCAGTGACTTTAATATATCAAAGCCAACTTTCACTTCTTCTACTGGATCGGCGGCCAGTGATATACGCATTGTATCGCCAATACCTTCGGCTAATAACATACCTAAACCAACCGCTGATTTAACTGCACCAGAACGAAAGCCTCCGGCTTCAGTAATACCTAAGTGAATTGGTTGTTCAATTTCTTTGGCCAATAAACGATAAGCACCAACCGCTAAATGTACATCAGACGCTTTCACGCTTACTTTAAAGTTATGGAAATCATAACTTTTCAAGATATTAACGTGGCGCATTGCTGACTCTAGCAGAGCTTCTGGGCAAGGCTCATGATATTTCTCTTGAATGTCTTTTTCTAAAGAACCACCATTTACACCAATACGGATTGGTATATTTTTCTCTTTAGCAACATCGATAACTGCTTTTATACGGTCTTCACTACC
The DNA here is from genome assembly GCA_034111705.1 of Psychrosphaera sp. GTDB lineage: Bacteria > Pseudomonadota > Gammaproteobacteria > Enterobacterales > Alteromonadaceae > Psychrosphaera. The sequence continues at coordinate 7,829 of JAWUWS010000113.1, read as the reverse complement.
TATATTACCCGGATTAATACGTAAACAATCTGCGCCATACTCAGCAACTTTTAATGCAATACGATAATCAAAATGAATGTCTGCAACAAGAGGAATGTTGACCAGTTTTTTTATTTCTTTAAATGCTTCCGCAGCGTCCATAGTTGGAACAGAAACGCGGACAATGTCAGCTCCTGCGGTTTGTAATGCGTTAATTTGATCCACAGTTGCTTGCACATCATTAGTGTTGGTATTTGTCATTGACTGTACTGAGATAGGAGCATCGCCACCTACAGGCACATTACCAACCATGATCTGTCTTGATTTACGGCGAGTTATCGGGTTTTCACCAAACATTTATTTCTCTCTACAATTAAATACGGGCAAAATAAAAGGCTGAACGTGACAGCCTTTTATTTATGAATAAGCTATTAACAGTTTACCCTATTATAAGGCTTCTACTTCAAAACGAGCTACTCTATTTTTAGGTAAATCAGCAAGACTGAAAGGTTTACCATTTACCAAAATAGTGACCCCTTCTGGGTTGCCAAGTAACACATTTAATGGAGCTTGTGCGTTTAACGACATTACATAACCTGCTGGCTTGTTACCAATAGCAATTCTGTCACCAGTCATGTCATGTACTTCAACCCAACAATCGTTTTCAAAGCGCATTTCTACTTTAATGTAACCTTCTTCATCCACTTCGCCGTTATCTGACACAGCAGCCTTTTGTGATGCAGTTAACTTAACAGGCTCTTGTATGTCGGTAGCTGGAGTTTGTTTAGCTTCTGGCTCTACTTCTTCAGCAACCTGGGCTAACTCAACAGCTGACAAAGTCTGAGTTTCTTCAGTAGCAACAGGCGTTACAGTAACTTCCGCTTTTACTTCATGAGCTTCTACAACCAAATGGTCGTCATTGTTACCTGCAACTGGCGCAAATTCTGTATATTGATTATCTTGCAACCACCAAAATATTAAACCACCAATTAACACTATGCCTAAGATCCAAGTAACACGAGATAAACGCCTCTCTAATGCTTTCCGCTTATTTCTACGAGAGAATGACTGCATCTCTTTATTATCGGCGTCGTCAAAAATAACCCCTACCGTTTCAACTTGAGGAAGCACTAGATCTGCATCTATATTCACTTTTTTTGCATACGAGCGAATATAGCCACGAACAAAAGTCTCTGGTAAATTTTTAGGAACACGATCTTTATCTATCGCTTCCAATACATACAAAGGCACTTTTATTTGTTTTGCTAAGTCGGCTAAATCGATATTTAATGCTTCTCTAGCTGCAACTAAAATTTGCCCAGGACTTTGTTTCTTTTGTTTTTCTTCTTCTTCGTGCGTTTGCTCAGTCATTACTTCAACGGCTCCACTTCCACTTTTAAAATTTGAGTTCCTGCGGCGACGATGCCGTCTTGTTCTACTTTATTCCATAACATTAATTTATCTAATGGAATGTTTAATTCATCGGCAATTTTTGACAAATTATTAGCTTGTTTTACTGTATAAAAAACATCTGGGTCTTTAACATACAATTGATCACCCGCATTAATTTGTTGATTCTTTAACTTATTCCATTTCATTAATGTAGAAATTTGAATATTAAATTTAATAGAAACCCTATACAAATTTTCACCATACTGAACTGTATAACGAGGAATTTCAACATTATCGACATTTATATCTAACAAAGGAACTCTTTCTATGATTTCAATACCTGAATTATCACTATTTTCAGAGATAATTATTTCCTCAGGTAAAGACAAGTTCTTTCCAATTCCAACCACGGAATGCACGCTATTTGGGTTTATCGTTAACGTAGGTATTTTTTCTGTGACGTTAACACCACCAAAAACAACAGGATTAAGTACACTTTTTTGAGTGGACTCGATTATTCGAAATTTTTCATACTTATTATAATTTACACTTTGAATATCAGAATTTTGGTTATTTAGGAACTGCTGTTTACGTTGTTCAAAAATAGATTCATGCAATAAATTAGCATTTAGTAATAAGTTTTCTCGACTCAGAGGAAACATTGACGATAAACGCATTAGATACTGTTTTGCTACTTCATGTCTGCCGGCAGAGGTTTCCAGTAAAAAGCCAAGTAATAAAATAGATGCTGTTTCTTCAAAATTAAATAAGTAGCGTTTATAAAGTTCGAACGCTAGAGGTGTATCACCTTTGGCATAATGGAGTGATATTAGATTAAGTAAGGTTTCTGGGCGCTTTGGATTATGTTGGTAAGATGTATTCAAATAATTAATGGCATTAGTAAAATCATTTGCCTTTAATACACACAGAGCCATGTTTTCATAACTTTGTGCTACTTGCGTATAACTAGGAATGGTAATAGCCAATTTAAATTGTATTAAGGCTTCTTCGTAGTTGCCTAAGTCACATAAAAATACGCCATAATTATTTAACGTATCTGGATTATCTGGCTCTATATCCAGTGAAATTTTATAAGACTCTTCGGCTTGCTTACTCTCACCTACAGCTTGATAATAATAAGCTAAACTATAATGTACATCGGCACGCTTTGGTGCGTACTCCAACGCTTTATCTAAGTTAAATTTGGCCTGAGGGTAATTATTATTGTGTAAATAACCTAACCCCAATAACAACCTAGATTTAGCGGCATCTTCTTGATCAAATGATAAAATACGAACTTGTTGGTTTGAATCAACATAGGACTGCTCAGTAACGCAGCCAAATAATAATGCTATTCCTAAGCTATAAATGGCAGTTCGCAATATCCTAAAGCGCATAAAAGGTTCTCGATAAGTATATAACTAGTTAAATTAATTAAACTATTTTAACTGAGATTGAATCACCTTTTTCTTGTTTTTTCAACATTCTCTTGGTTCTATCCACCACATCACCAGCTAATTGCCCACATGCCGCATCAATATCATCCCCACGAGTACGACGTACAATACAAGTATAACCCTCTTCTTGCATTACTTTGGCAAATCTATCAACTCTAGAATTAGATGATTTTCCGTATGGTGCTCCAGGGAACTGGTTCCACGGTATAAGGTTTATTTTTGATGGTGTTCCACGTAATGTTTTGGCTAATTCACGAGCTTGTTCCATAGAATCATTAATGCCATCTAACATCACGTACTCAATGGTAATATCTTGATTTGCAGTAGATCCATCAATATAACGACGACAAGCAGCTAAAAACGCTTCAATATTATATTTTTTATTTACCGGCACCAAGATGTCACGTAATTCATCATTTGGAGCATGTAGAGAAATGGCTAACGCCACATCAATTTTTTCTTTTAATAAATCCAAGGCAGGAACAACGCCAGACGTACTAAGAGTGACACGACGTTTAGACAAGCCAAAAGCAAAGTCATCCATCATTAATTCCATTGCAGGAACCACATTATTAACATTTAATAATGGTTCACCCATCCCCATCATAACAACGTTTGTTACTGCGCGGTTGGTTGATAAACCATCCCAACCAATGTCTTGTACTACGCGCCAAACTTGCCCAATAATTTCGCCAACTTTCAAATTACGGTTAAAGCCTTGTGCTCCAGTTGAACAAAATGGGCACTCTAATGCGCAACCTACTTGAGAAGATACACATAAAGTAGCGCGATTTCCGTCTGGGATCCAAACTGCTTCAACCTCTTGGCCATCTTCTAATAATAAAGCGTATTTAATTGTTCCATCAGTAGATACTTGACGAACACTGATCTCTGGTGCTTTTATCACACACTTTTCTTTTAATTTGGTTCTTAATACTTTAGAAAAATTAGTCATTTCATCAAAGTCGGTTTTACCCATTTGATAAATCCACTTCACTGCTTGATCAGCACGGAATCCTTTCTCACCAAATTCATCGGCAAAAAATTTACGCATGCCTTTACGGTCAAAATCCAATAAATTTATTTTTTTAGTATTAGATTCTGTCGTTGGTGTGATCGTTTCTACAGTCATAAGAGCCTCTTTGTAACTTATATCATTGTTCTTTATTAGTTATGTTAACTAAAAGAAATGGATGCGTTATTACACGCGTACTAATTTTTCTAATAACTCTCATCTAACCAGATGTTTTTTTAAAAGTGATTAGAAAAACAAAAAGGACTTAGAGTTTCCAAGTCCTTTTAACGTATTCTTGATTTAACAGTCAATATTTAACCGTTAAATTAACGAGTACGTGGGCAAATTTCGTCAGCAGAGAAGAAATATGCGATTTCACGAGCAGCTGATTCAGGAGCATCAGAACCGTGACAAGCATTTTCGTCAATAGAAGCTGCGTAGTCAGCACGTAAAGTACCAGCTAGTGCTTCAGCAGGGTTAGTTGCACCCATGATTTCACGATTTTTAAGTACTGCATTTTCGCCTTCTAAAACTTGAACCATAACTGGACCAGAAGTCATAAAAGAAACTAAAGCACCGAAGAAAGGACGTTCGCTGTGTTCAGCGTAGAAGCCTTCAGCTTGTTCTTGTGAAAGGTGAACCATTTTAGAAGCTACTAAGCGTAAGCCTGCAGATTCGAAACGGTTATAGATTGCGCCGATTACGTTTTTAGCAACTGCGTCTGGTTTGATGATTGAAAAAGTACGTTCTAAAGCCATGTTAATAAACTCCAAGGTTTAAAATTTTAATAAAATAAATAGGGTTCTAAAATTTAGGGCGCGAATTATACGTCAATTATTCCAAGAAAAATATGATAATAATCGTCAGGGGCTGTTTATCTTTTTTTTTACGCAATGTTCTAGAGATAAATCATTTCCAATCAGGGAATAAATATCAATATTTAATGCAGTGATTAATAGGTTAACTAAGTATGTCTATAACAAAGAGTGGAGATAATTCAGTATCTCCTCAATGGGTTAGGGCTATTTGTCACCCGCATTGAAAAATGAAAGATAAACCGCCCCTATTACTTTATTTTAAATATAAGCTTGTTATTTTCAGGTGTAGTCAGCTGATTTTAAGGTATAGTAGCTCACATCATTACAAGGTATTGAGTGTAAAACTAACATACCAAGCTACTGCATGACGGAGACGAGTTCTTAAATGGCGAAGCAAAAGTCAATAACTGAACAACTAAAAATCATCAAAAACAAATATCAAATTTTGTTAGAGGACGCCGTTGATTTTTATCAGAATTATGAAAAAATTTATGCACCATATGCAAAATTAACCTTACGTATTGAAGAAACTGATATACAAATTTTGACTATTTCTGCTTATAAAGAAAAGCATGGCGTGTACCCTAATATTAAAAACCATGATGACCCAGTACAATACTTAGCTGAATTGCAGAAAATAAATCAGCAAACAAAAAGTGATTTAGAGGTAATAAAACCAACGGTGTTAGATGGTTTTTATCATAGAACGAATCTACTAAATGATATTTCAACTTCTATTGCCAACTTATTGATCCACGATCGTGACGCCAATCAATTTATTGCCACCATTATGTTACAAGCACCTCCTATTGATAGCAGTTATAGATGTGTAAATAATGAAAAAACCAAACCTATCTATATCGCAGCCCTGTCTATTGCTTTTATTAAAAAATTAATATTAAACGGCCAACTTACCGATGAGCATATAACTAAATTCTATCCTAAAAAAGTGAAAGATGATCAACTTCCTGGGCAGATTGAATATAATCAAGAGCAATTAGATAACTACATTAATAATGTACTTGTGCCTATTATCAATGCGGTATTAATTCATAACATTGGTAGCTATAGCGTTGAAGCTGAAGCCATCTATAACGGCAATCGGTATCAACTTTTAGAAGACAAGGCTAGGTTGGCATTAATTAAAATAATTCATCAACATGGTATCAACTATCAACTATTGGGATTGGGCCGTCCTACAGCACATGACTACCCAGATGAACATCAATTAGAGCTTAAACATGATCAGTTTGAATTAACCGAAACCATTATTGAGAACTACTCAAAGGCAGCTCACCCGCTAGGTAACTTACTTAGAATCCCTATGATTTACGCATCTTTTATGCTGTCGACTAAGCCTAAACACGATTACAAATATATGTTTAAAGCACACGACATTATAAAATCAGGTATAGAAAAAAATATTATTTACGCTCCATTTGCTAAACACTTCTTAACATTAGTGGGGCCATTCCCATTAGGTTGTGGTATTTACTTTATTTCCAAAGACTCTGATGTTCCTGAACGAGCGGTAGTAATTGGACTTAATCCGCCAGAACCAAATGCTGCAATCGTTAAACAACTGACTAGGCGCCAAGAAATATTTGATGATCATACTCAAGTGCTGGCAACAAAGAATTATATTATTTCTTATGACGCAGCTCGCAAAAAGTCAGACTTTGACGCCGCCTATTATAAAAGTCAGTTTCCTAACGGTTACTTTTGGAACCCATCAGAAGGTTGGGAAGTTACTATCGACCAAATTAGATTTTGGCGCAGAGATAGCAAATTAAAATTAAACTAATCCTCCAAAGTACACCTCCGATTACAGTACAGCCATTCTAATACTTGGTGCTCTGGCGTTTTATATGAATTTCATTAAACTACAGAGCATCAAAACCAAGGAGTTTTTATGCAACTAAAGTCCATATTATTGGCATCAAGCTTATTATTACTCAATGCTTGCAGTGATTCTGTAAATAGCGTTAATGTAAACAATACCCCAAACGAAAATAGTACCTATCAATTCCAACAGTTATTAGATCAACATTGGAAAAATGCCATTAATGAACAAGTGTTTTTTAGGAACGACCCAGACACTTTCAGAATGAATGGCAAACTGCCTGACATGTCTGACGAAGGTAGAGCAAAAAGAGCAGCATATAATCAAACTGTATTAGATGACTTAAATAAAATTGATGTCACGAGTTTGTCAGAAGATGACCAAGTTACTTACCGCTTATTCAAATACGAACGTCAAACGGAAGCCAAAAGCTATCAGAATATAGATCACTATTTCCCAATGAATTATTACGCAGGTTTCCACAGCTACTTTGCTGGCGCACCGGCTAACATGTCATTTTTAACGACTATAGACTACGATAAGTATTTAATTAGTTTGGCGGATTTCCCTCGTTATAATCAACAACATATTGATGACTTAACCCTAGCGATTGATAAAGGTTACACCCAGTACTGCGAGACGTTTAAGGATTATCATAAATCGATTAGTAAGCACATCGTTGATAATGTTGAAGAAAGTAACTTTTGGGCACCTCTTGTCGATATCCCAGCTAACTTCAAAACACAAGATAAACAAAACTACCAAGACAAAGCCAAACAACTTATCGCCAATGTAGTGATCCCTGAGTATCAAAAGTTTTATACCTTTTTCACTCAAGAGTATATGACCAATTGCAGAACGGTAGCAGGGATAAGTAGTGTTAAAGGTGGTGCTGACTATTACAAATACCTTATTAACTACTTCACAACCACAGACATGACCGCGGATGAAATTCATCAAATTGGGTTAGATGAAGTAAAACGTATACGCCAAGAAATGCAGCAAATAATAGACAAAGTTGGCTTTAAAGGTGACTTTAAATCTTTTATTGAATTCCTAAGAACCGACCCACAATTTTACGCCACCACAGAACGTGACTTGCTAGAAAAAGCCAGTTACATAAGCCGTAAAATGGCAGCACAATTACCTAAATGGTTTTCGGTATTACCACGTACCCCGTTTGATATTAAATCCAGTGCCAGTGGCTCATATTATGTAGGTTCTGACGGTACAGGAACAACTTCTGGCACTTATTTCCTTGCCACTAAAAACTTAAAAAGCGAACCGTTATACACACTGGAAGCATTAACCTTCCATGAGGCAGA
>JAWUWS010000112.1:0-11002 GCA_034111705.1 Psychrosphaera sp. | reverse complement strand
ATTCATAACATTAGATAAGTTATTTAAATGCTGACTAATTCCTCTTGCTACCCAAAAACCTAAGGTACTTCCTATGATAAGAAAAATGATAACAATAAACACAGACATATAAGACAATTCAGATTTTAGCTTTATAAAACTAGAAAATGCTTCTTCACTTTCAATTTCAGCAATAAGTGCCCAAGTTTCGCCACCAGAGTCAATGTAAGTGTAAGCAGAAAGAACTGGTGTGTTTTTGTAACCTGTGTATTGGGTAACACCAGATTCTTTGTTCAGTGCTAAGTCGACACCTTGTGTTGAAATTTGATGAACACCAACCGAACTGTTTAGCTTTTCAATCGTGTTAGCTTGTTGTGATTGTCCGGTATTTGTTAGGACATCATAATATTGAGCAGGATCTTCAAGAAATAAGCGACTGTCACTGCGCAATGTTTTATTTTCGCCAACAAGGTAAGTTTCACCTGTTTTACCAAGGCCAACGGTCTCCCATTGTTTGTTATTGGTCATGATATTTGAAATACGATCAATCGGTAATTGAAATATCAAAACACCTAAATTCTGTCCTTGATCATAAATAGGACTCGCCATAAAAGCGGCTTGTGCATTAAATGATGGTATATATGATTCAAAACTGGTTGTGAAAACTTCACCTTCTGGTAAGTCTTTAGCCCCATGAAACGCTTTACCTAAACCACTTTTTGCAAAAGCGCCATTATTTAAGTTAGTGGCAAAGTCTATTTCTTTGTAAACCGAATATACAACATCACCCGTTTCTTTACTGACAATAAAAATATCGTAGAAGCCAAACTCTTGTAAATATTTACGGATACTCGCGTGATAGCTTTGATGTACTTTACTGTAGATAGTACTATCAGCTAAATCTAGCTGATCTTTGCTTCCTAAAGGGTGTGTATTATTTGCTATATAAGCGGTTTGCAGACTATAAGCAATACTCTTTGCATCTGGAATTAAAGATGATGTATCAATGGTTGTTTTATTGATCTCTTCATACTTACTCTTAAAATTTGAGTTATAAAAGCTAACCAAATTATTATTTTCAGCTTGGAATTCACTCATATAATCTTCAAATGAAAAGGTAAATTCATCTATAGCAGCTATGATCATCTCATTACCGGCATAGGTTGAAATTTGACCTTGAATATTATCTAAGTAACTAGTTATTTGCTGTTTCTTATTTTCTCGAATAGAAATAAGAAGGTTTTGATTAGACGTATTTAGAGATTGTTGAATTAAGTCTAGAGATGTTTGTCCGGTAAACCAAACCCCTAAAGATAATGGTATAAGAGACAAGCCGACGGATAGGCCTAATAGCCTTTGTTTTACTGTTAAGTTAATTGCCACGAAATCACCCTGTTTTCCCAAAAGTCTTTAATTGTTGTTAAATGGTTTTAAAACTATCACTTAGGTTGTTATTATTGTTTTACCTAGTCATACCACTTTAACTGACAATTCATCTTTTGTTAACGGCGATTTAACTTTTAACTTAAATAATTAGTCGTTTTTAGGCTTATCTTTACTGTTAATTCTATCCTCTAAACGTTTTCTAGCTTGCTCAATAGGGTCTTGATTTACGTTTTTCATCGAAAGCTTAGCGCTATGTTTAAGCAATAAAATATTACCGACTACAACGCCCAACACTAATACAATGATGATTATTACGAATATATTCATGAACTATTTACTCCTTATTCACCCCTTAGAGTGAGTGATATTAAACACATAGTGACTAAGTATATATTCAAGGTTATCTATAATTGCTTGTTGGCCAGCAATGTCAGATTGCTTTAAGCATTCGATTAAAATTTGAGGGTTCTGCTGTAATGCATCTTGGTATGTAGAGGATATTGGCGTGTACGACAAATGCCATGGTTCAGGTGCGACACCTGCATTATCGCTCTGATAAGGTAAATAAAACCCAAACTCGTGTATATTTTCAGTTAACCATAAAGACAGATCTTTGAAAGGGCCGTGTGTATATTCACTAGACACTAGTTGTAATTGATAATCAGCAGGAACGGCATTCCTATCATAAATATCAATATCCGTTCCCCAATGATGGCGACTGGTGCCAGGTAAAGCGGAGTAAGTCAAAATAGCTTGTACTTTTTCCCACTCAGTCAAAACAGACATATCAATTGGCACTTGTTGGCGATTTAAAACGGGTCTTTGAGCAGTAAATTTGGCATTCCAAATAGCTAATTGTCGTTCAAAGCTTCTAAAACCAGAGGCAATACAAATATCAAAGCCGAACAGTTTGCCTTTTTTTTTAAGTTGTTTAAAACTTTCAGCCATTTGTGTGTGCACAAAAATACCTTGCTCAATCTCTACGATATGGCTAGAGCAAGTTCCTAATACTTCTGCGTTGTTAAGCGTTACTGGCATTTATCTTCCAAAACTGACTAAGTTCTTTAATCTATTTCGTTAGATTAAAGCAGGGTGCGTTCTAATATCTTTTCATACATCGAAGTTAATTGGTCAAGTTCTTTAACACCCACAGATTCGTTTATTTTATGAATTGTTGCATTACAAGGACCTAACTCAATAACTTGTGCACCAGTTGGCGCAATAAAACGACCATCAGATGTTCCGCCTGATGTGGAAAGTTCAGGTGCTTTACCTGTTACGTCTTTTATTGCAGCGCTTACCGCTTCTATAAAAGTACCTGAATCTGTTAAGAATGGCAGCCCGTTAAAGGTCCAATCCAATTTATAGTTAAGTTCATGCTTATTAAATAAACTTTCTACTGTATCAACTAACTGTTCAGCCGTAACTTCTGTTGAATAGCGGAAGTTGAACATAATATCTAACTCACCAGGTATTACATTACCAGCACCTGTGCCGCCATTAATGTTAGATACCTGAAAACTCGTTGGTGGGAAGAAATCGTTACCTTCATCCCATTTAACTTCAGTTAATTCAAATAAAGCATGGGCAACATTATGAACCGGGTTATCCGCTAAATGAGGGTAGGCGACATGACCTTGTACACCATTGATGGTCAAGTCGCCGGTTAATGATCCTCTACGACCATTTTTAACAATGTCACCACAATAATTGGTGCTAGAAGGCTCACCAACTAAACACCAAGTGATTTTTTCGTTTCGTTTTTCTAGTGTATCTATCACTTTCATGGTGCCATTAATAAATGGACCTTCTTCATCGCTAGTAATTAAATAGGCAATAGAACCTTTGTGATCTGGGTGTTTAGCAATAAAGTTTTCAGTAGCCACAATCATAGCGGCCAAGCTGCCTTTCATATCAGCAGCACCACGACCATATAACATACCGTCGACAATGGTTGGCTCAAAAGGTGGATGTGTCCATTTAGCGACATCTCCCGTTGGAACAACGTCAGTGTGTCCCGCAAAACAAAAAACGGGTTCCTGTGTCCCTTTGCGTGCCCACATATTTAAGGTGTCAACGTAGAACAACGACTCAATGTTAAAACCTAGTTTTTCTAAACGTGATGCCATAAGTTGTTGGCAACCAGCATCTTCAGGTGTGACAGATTCTTTACTGATCAGTGCTTTGGCGAGTTCAATAGTGTCTGATAATTGTTCCATGGTATTAAGTCCTATCGGTTAAATATTTCAGCGTATTGAATATCTTTGAAACCAATATGTAATTGGCTACCAATGCTCAGAATCGGGCGTTTTATCATAGCAGGCGCTAATAACATTTGTTCAATAGCAGAAGCCTCATCTAAGTTGTCTTTTATTTCACTGTCTAATTGACGAAAGGTTGTTCCTCGTTTGTTCAAAACCAATTCCCAACCTAATTGCTGACACGCATTTAATAACCATTTTTCATCAAGACCATCCACTCGATAATCATGGAATGAATATGCAATCTCTTGGCTTTCTAACCATTTCTTAGCTTTTTTTATGGTGTCACAGTTTTTAATACCGTACATAGTGATCATATAAATTACTTCTTTTTAATAGGTTTATTTTTTTCAGTTTTAGGAGCAATGGCTTTAGCTTCTAAAGGTTTAGATGCTACAGGTTTCGGAACTAATGAAAAAATAGGATCAGTGCCTATTTGCACATGTTTATGGAAGACTTCAATTGACTTGAAAGCCTTAACGTCGAGCAATATAAAATATAAAAATATAGGTTTTATATATTTATTCATCTTGTATAAATCAATGGTTAATAAAGGAGTATTTATACTAATAGTTTGACCTTTTTTAACTAAAGGTTTAATTCCGACACCATTAAACTCAATATTTTCAAAAGGGAATTGCAGTAAAAAACGTAGTTTATTTTTAGCTTGAAGAATAACCTTGCCATGACTTGGAATTATATCAATCACAATCCCATTAATAGGGGAGTTTACTTGGTGACCTTCTATTTTTATTGCGACGCCTTCACCGGCCTGTAAATAAGCAGATTGGTTACCGGGCAACTCAGCAATGTTAATAACTTTACCAGATGCAGGGGCATTAATTTGTATACCTTTAGCTAAATCTGGGGTGGTAAAGTTAACAATAGAATGTAATAACATATTGGTTTAACCCACGTCAGTTAATACTTTATATCCATCACGTCTTAACTCTTTTATAGCGATGTCTACAGAATCATTTTTTACTAGTATGTAATCAGTATCAAACGTTGATATAGCAAAAATACTAACGTTAGCAGCCGCAAGTACGCCTGAGATATTAGATAGTATTCCCGTTAACGAAAAACCCAATGGACCAAGGACTTCAAGAGCAATCCAGTTATCTTCATGCTCCAAACTGTCTAATTTTAAAGACGTTGGGCATACAATGGAAAGTTCATCGTAGGTTTTACTTATAAAATAAATTGGTGATGAAAATACAGTGTCTGGGACTGCTTGATCATGATCAAAACTATGCACTGAAAATGATTCTGCTAATACTTGTAGTGTCTGTTTTGGCATAAATTAACAATCCTTTTGAGTAAATATAAAATCTTACGTATTAAATATACTATGTTTAATCGAAAAAAACAGTTATCTCTTTTTAAATTTAAATCTCATAAACTGTTTGATTTACTAGTTATGACTCGTTTTCATCATAAAGTGTAATGTTTTCCACAATATCTGTGGATAACATTGTTAGGTACCAATACATAACTATTTATCATATTGTTTTTAAAGGATAAAATTTAAAATATGCAAGGTGTTATATTTTAAGCAGTCGTACAATTAAGTTGCACTTATTGGTGTATAAACTAACAGTTAGTAAAAGAAAAGAGGCTGTTAAGCCTCTTTATATTACATTTTGTGTTTAAATTTTATATTTTAATCACAAGCTTGAATTGCGGTTAATGCAATTGTGTACACAATGTCATCAACCAAAGCGCCACGTGATAAGTCATTTACTGGCTTTCTCATACCTTGCAACATAGGGCCAATACTCACTACATCGGCACTACGTTGTACTGCTTTGTAGGTTGTATTTCCAGTATTTAAGTCTGGGAAAATAAATACCGTTGCTTGACCAGCAACTGGGCTATTAGGTGCTTTTTTCTTAGCTACATTTTCCATAACTGCTGCATCATATTGTAATGGGCCATCAATGATCAGGTCTGGGCGTAATTCTTTGGCAATTTCAGTCGCTTTTCTTACTTTATCTACATCTGCACCAACACCTGAGGTGCCTGTTGAATAGCTGATCATTGCAACTTTAGGCTCAATGCCAAATGCTTTCGCTGAGTCAGCCGATTGAATAGCAATAGTCGCTAGTTGTTCAGCATCAGGGTCTGGATTAATCGCACAATCGCCATAAACCAATACTTGATCCGGTAATAGCATAAAGAATATAGACGACACTAGTTTTGAGTCGGGTGCTGTTTTTACCAATTGTAATGGAGGACGGATAGTATTCGCTGTCGTACTAACCGCACCAGAAACTAAACCGTCAACTTCGTCTAATGCTAACATCATAGACGCAAGCACAACATTATCTTGTAGCTGCTCTTCTGCAACTACAGCAGTTAAGCCTTTATGTTTTCTAAGTTCCACCATAGGGGCAATATAACGTTCACGTATTTTTTCTGGATTTTCAATTACTACGTTTTCGTTTAACTCAACACCTTGTTGTGATGCAATTAGGGTTATCTCTTCTGCATCACCCAATAACACACACTTGGCAATGCCTCGTAATCCACAAATAGCCGCTGCTTTTATGGTTCTTGGTTCATTACCTTCAGGCAATACAACAGTTCGGTGTGCTTTTTTTGCTTTATCAACTAATAAATATCTAAATGCAGCGGGAGATAACTTACGAGACTTAGCAACATTTTGGATCATATCCGTGATCCATTCTTTAGAGATATGACTTGCTGTATGTTCTTTTACTCGCTCAATTCTCTGTTCATCGTCCGTTGGAACTTCCATATTAAATCGTTGTAATAACAATGAAGTTTGCCAAGTATCTGTCTCTGTTGATAACACTGGGACGCCAGTTTCAAAAGCTTGTTTACACAGTTTTAAAATGGTTGGTTCTGGCATAAAGCCACCCGTTAATAAAATGGCACCTAGTTTTGTTCCATTCATTGCAGCAAGAGCTGCTGCGACCAGTACATCAGACCTGTCACCAGGGGTTACTAATAAAACACCAGGTTGAACACTGCCTAAAATATTACCAACAGTACGGGCACAGAAAGTAATACTACGTAAACGCCTGAATTCCATATCGCCTTGGTTTAATACCTTAGCGCCTAAGTACTTTTGTAAATCTTGCACCCTTGGCGCAATTAACTCAGGATTCCAAGGCACACAACCAAGCATTTTAAATTTGTGTCTGAAAATAGACATTTGCTGATATTTATAAGCAACGTCTTCTATTTCTACTTTTGTTAATTGCTCGGTAAAATCATTTGCTAAATTACCTTGAATATCTTGTGGTGCATTCACTTTATTAAAGATACAACCTATAACTCGCTCTTTATTGAAACCACCGTAGTTATCTGCTGCAATCTCTAATTGATCTTCCAAAGAGTCGATAGGTTCACTACCAGGAGCAATAACAAAAACAACATCCGCACCAAGAGCTGAAGCGACTTGACGGTTTATTTTATTTGCATAAGCTTGATGTTTAGTTGGTACTAAACCTTCAATAACTACCGCTTCATTAGAGTCTATTTTGGACTCAAAACGGCCAACGATTTCTTCTAAGAGAACGTCAACATTACCATCACCAATTAAGGTTTCTGCGTACGTTAAGTCAAATGGCTCTGGAGGGTTTAAATGAGATAACTTTCTGAATATTTGAGTGCTTTTATCAGGTCCGTTTTCACCTAATTTGGGTTGTGAAATTGGTTTGAAAAAATTAACACTTACGGCTTTACGCTCCATTGCGCGGACTAAGCCCATGGTAATTGATGTTAAACCAACCCCAAAACCAACAGGGACTAACATAATTCTGTGTGACATATTATTTTCTCTCAGATAATCGTGCAGCGTCTTGGGCAATAACCCATTCTTCGTTGGTTGGGATCACCAATACATTAAACTGTGAATCAGCAGCTTGAATTTCACCAAATTTACCAAAGCGAGCCGACTCGTTTTGAGATTCATTTAGTTTTATTTTTAATACAGATAATTGATTTACTACTTGTGAGCGAATGTAATTTGAGTTTTCACCTATGCCACCAGTAAATACAATGGCATCTAAGTGGGATAGAGCAACAGTATAAGACGCAATATATTTAGCTACGCGGTAACAAAATACATCTAACGCCAGTTTAGCTTGTTGTTTTTTCTGAGCGTTTTCAGCACTGTCATCAAAAACTGCATCTTCTAATGTGCGGCAGTCGTTACTTAATTTTGATAAACCCAATAACCCACTTTGTTTATTTAATAAATCATCAATTTGTTTGGCGCTGTAATTGTGTTGATTCATTAAATAGATAATTAAACCCGGGTCTACATCGCCACTGCGAGTTCCCATCACTAAACCTTCTACTGGGGTTAACCCCATAGAGGTATCAACGCTATTACCGTTTTCAATCGCGCAAATAGAGCAACCATTACCTAAATGAACGGTAATTAATGACGTTTTTTCTGCATCTTGTTTTAAGTGTTTCGCCGCTTCACGGCTAACAAAATAGTGACTAGTCCCATGGAAACCATAACGGCGTATGCCTTTTTCTGTATAAAGATCATTGTCTACAGCATACATAAATGCTTTTTTAGGCATAGTTTGATGAAATGCAGTATCAAATACAGCGATTTGCGGTAACGTTGGGAACGTCGATTTTGCAGCTTGAATACCAACTAAATTTGCAGGGTTATGTAACGGTGCAAGCCCACTTGTTTGTTCTATAGCGGCAATTACGTCATCGGTAATAACGACTGAAGAGGTAAAGACTTCACCACCATGAACCACTCGATGACCAACCGCAGTTAAAGACTCACTTAATCCTTTGGCATGCAATTCACTGACTAAATATTCTATAGCACCTAAATGCTGATTGTTTTGGGTTAATTGCGTAACTTGTTTATTACCATTATGTTTAATCGTAATACTTGCGTCATTGGAGCCTAAACGCTCCGCTAAACCTGTTATAAGAGTATCACCCGTTATGCTATTAATTACGGCAAATTTCAAAGATGAACTACCACAATTTAAAACTAGAATATTTTTTTCAGAACTCATAATTACCTTAAGTTTTTGAACTTCATAATTAAAGTTTGTATTCTAGTACATCAGCTCTAATTAAGAAATTGTTATAGTACTGCAAAGTAGAATATTATTAGGTATTGTTAACATTAGACAGATGTAAATGCACTTCAAGACAAGGTGAATGTTATTTTAGTTACTACATTAAGCACAGGTTATAAATTCAGCCAAACATGGCCTAAAAAAGAACCTTACTTGCACTCTTTTCCACAGACCCGCTATATAAAGCTCGCTGACTTATCGTTAACGGTTGCGCCTGTTATTGCGTTTTTAACCGCTTGGTTACAATTATCTTATATAGGAATAGAAAGCTTAAATACCGCATTGGCTATGTCGCTATTAATTTTGTCATTACCTGTTCATGGTTATTATTTATTGGGTAAACAAGCTGAAGTTAGTTTGTCGAGTGGGTTAAAAAGCTGGTACAAAGAGATTGAAGAGCAATTACAGCAAAGCAATAAATTAACAAAAGAGGGCGAGGTTAAAAAGTCGAGTTCACAAAAGTTAACATATATGGATTTGGCTAAGTTGTTGAAGGTTAGGTTTGAGAGAGGGTAAGCTTTTTTGAAGGCTTGAAGGAAAAGCAAAAAAGCAGTTGTAAGTCGTAAGCTGTAAGTGATAAGTAAAAGCAGACACGGGGTCATTGGTTTTCTCTAAGCTCGAAACCCGTAGCTCGAAACAAGTTACCTTTTTTCAACAGCCCAAAAGGTAGGCGGCTCTTATAATAAAACAGTGCGCCGCTTCCAAACAAAATCCAATACTTCATTAAATAGTTATTTTTGTTTACCAAGCTTTTTGTTCCAGACAAAGCTTAAGTTACTACATCCATGTAGCTAAATAAAGGATTGAAAAATCGTCCTTTGGTCATCTAATAAAACATCCCTGTTTTAATGACATCCCATCATCCATGTTTCGAATTTTATAAAAAATTATATTTAACAAAGTGATTTTTTGATGGAGAGATAAAAGCAAAAGCAGTGCGTCTTTTTGAATAATTTCGCTAAAATAAAAAACAATCAATTAACTGAATGGATATACAGGTTTAAGTGAAAACAAGTGAATTTGTACTGTTATGGCACATTATGTAAATGGCTCGTTTTCCCCAAACCAAAAAGCGATTGTTTTTACTTAAATAAACTGCTAAATTATATTACTTTTTTTTATTAAATAAAAATGTTTATTAGCTGAATAAAATCACCTGTGGATAACTTCCTTTAACAGGAGTTCGCGCTAATAAGCTGTTAGAGCTAAAAAGGAGAAAGCTTTGAATAAATCATACCTATTATTACCACTTACACTTTTTGTGGTTTCTTGTGCTACAACAACTAAAGTTGAAGAGCCAAAAATAAATTACTTCGATATATCAGGTAAAGATCAAATTAAATTAGTTGATGAGTATTGGACTGTTGCAAATAGAATTGAGCCTAGATATCCAATTTCAGCAGCTAAAAAAAATATATCTGGTTGCGTTGATCTAATAGTTGGTATTGATCCAAATGGAAAAGCTCAAGGATATAAGGTTCGTTCATCGTACCCTAAAGGCGTATTCGATAAAAATGCAGCAGCGGCTTTGGTTAAATGGAAGTGGCAAGCTACAGAGAAAAATAAAGACAATACGCCTGTTTTAACTTCTATCCGTATGGATTTTTCAACTAGCAGGAATCCTAGTGATCCTGAATATCTACAAAACTGCCCAAGACGGGAAGTTTAGCTCTAACACATATGAACCTTCTCCCGTCAAATAAGCAATAATATCTTTTTTAGCTGCCGTTAGGCAGCTAATTTTTATTGTCAATCAGCAAAACTATCTACTTCATTCTGTCATGGTCGCTGTTAAAAAATTGTTTACAGCAAACACCGTTTTATTCTTTAACATGAAGTAAACACAGCGGCCAAGTTTATGTGCCAGTGCAGATAAGGCTTTGGCTTTACTCATTCGTTTTTGTAATTTGTTGAGATAACGACGAGCTTTGTCATTTCCTCGTAAATACAATACCGCCGCTTCACTGAATGCCCACTTTAAATGCCCGTTCCCAATTTTATTGCCACTGTTGCCATACGTTTTCCCAGCAGATACCGCCTTACATTTCACTAACCGTGAGTAGGACGCAAAGTTCTGCACAGACTCAAAACGATTGATATCCCCAATTTCATATAAGATAGTCATGGCTAAAATTAAGCCAATGCCAGGCACTGTTCTGAGTTGAGCGTAATAATCAGCACGATGTTGTTTTACTTTACTTTCTAAAAAATACTCTAGTTTTTTTAACTCAAGGGCATAACTTTCGAGAATGACTAAATCAAAGCTTACGTTTCGTTGAACTACCT
>JAWUWS010000111.1:0-22924 GCA_034111705.1 Psychrosphaera sp. | reverse complement strand
TTATGTATCCATAAAGATTTATTAAAACCATTTAACATTGATAAAGCAGAACAAATCACGATAAAAGTATTAAGACATATACCTCAGTTAACTCCAATTAAACTGCCTTTTAATATGGATAAAACCAATCTGGCTAAACAGATTAGTAACAGCATTGTTAAGATTGACGATATTTCATGTTTTTTAGCGGCGTTAAATGCTCAACTTGGTTGGGGACCAATAACCGATACTGCGTGGACAAACGAAATGGAAGAAAATCTAATTCGTTTCAAATTACCTGAAATTAATTCTGATGTTAATGCCGAAATTCGTATTGTAAAAAACAGTTCAAAAGTATTAGGCCCAGCGGCTCAAGCTATTTGGGACAGCTTATAAACTGTCCACTTTTTTGGAGCAGCTCAAGTCTTATTCTTACAATGCATCGCCAGGAATACGTACCCAACCTTCCATTAATACTCTGGCGCTACGGCTCATAGATACTTTATTAACGGTCCACTGTCCATTGACTTCCTTAGTTTCAGCTCCGACTTTTAATGTGCCAGATGGATGCCCAAAGGTCACGGATTGCGTACTTCCAGTTGCAATAGCTTGAGCAACTAATGTCCCCGGAATGGCGGCAGCGGTTCCAATAGCTACAGCTGCGGTTCCCATCATTGCATGATGCAGTTTCCCCATTGATAACGCACGAACATTTAAATCAATGTCAGACTCACTTACCTTTTTACCACTGGATGATTCGTAACACTTGTTGCCAGTTACAAACGCAATTTTAGGAGTATGTTGGCGTGCTGTAGCTTGCTCTATATTATCGATTAACCCCATTTTTATTGCACCATGAGCTCGGATCATTTCAAATCTGGCTAATGCTTGTTCATCATTATTAATGTCATCTTGTAATTCAGTGCCTACATAACCTAAATCTTCTGCATTTAAGAAAACAGTTGGAATACCAGCATTGATCATAGTGACTTGATAGTTAGCTTTATCAAAGCCTGAAATAGCTGGAACATCAAGTACATCAACTACATTTCCGGTTGGAAACATAGCTTCTGATGCATCAACGGGTGCAACAAAATCAACTTGTACTTCCGCGGCTGGAAACGTAACGCCATCTAATTCAAACTCACCGGTTTCTTGTACTTCACCATTGGTTATTGGTACATGAGCAATAATAGTTTTTTGAATGTTTTTTTGCCAAATTCTAACTATCGCATGCCCGTTATAAGGAATGCGAGCGGCATCAACCAATCCATTTGATATAGCAAAAGAGCCTACTGCTGCGGTTAAATTCCCACAATTTCCACTCCAATCAACAAATGCTTTGTCGATTGCAACTTGGCCAAATAAGTAATCCACGTCGTGATCAGCTTGTTCGCTTTTGGCCAAAATAACCGTTTTACTAGTACTTGACGTTGCACCGCCCATGCCGTCAGTTTGTTTAGCGTAAGGATCTGGACTGCCAATCACACGTAACAACAGGTTATCTCTAGCTTCACCTGCTACCTGACATTTTTCAGGTAAGTCCGTTAAGCTAAAAAATACACCTTTACTGGTGCCCCCGCGCATGTAAGTAGCAGGTATTTTAATTTGCGGTAAATAACTCATAATTTAACTCTTTTATTGATGACTACTTTTCTGTTAAGAATGGCTAGACTGTAGAAAGTCTTGAGCAAACTTTTGTAATACACCGCCTGCCTTATAAACTAATACTTCTTCCGCCGTATCTAATCGACATTTAACACTAATGATAAGTTCTTCACCTGAACGACGCCTCATCACAACTGACATTATTGCGCCAGAATCAATATCACCTGCCACATCATAAGTTTCCGTCCCGTCAATGTTATAGGTTTTACGAGTTTCACCATTAATAAACTCAAGTGGCAACACGCCCATTCCCACTAGATTAGTACGGTGTATGCGTTCGAACCCTTCAGCAACAATAACTTCTACACCAGCTAAACGAACCCCTTTTGCCGCCCAATCTCTTGACGAGCCTTGACCATAATCGGCTCCGGCAATAATAATAAGTGGTTGTTTACGTTGCATGTAAGTTTCAATGGCTTCCCACATACGGCTTACTTTGCCTTCAGGTTCAATACGAGCGAACGAACCTTGTTTCACGCTCCCTTGTTCATCTAATACCATTTCATTAAACAATTTAGGATTAGCAAACGTAGCACGCTGTGCCGTCAAATGGTCCCCTCGGTGCGTAGCATAAGAATTAAAGTCCTCTTCTGGTAACCCCATTTTATGTAAATAGGCTCCGGCGGCACTGTTTAACTGTATGGCATTTGATGGTGATAAATGATCTGTGGTGATGTTGTCGCCAAGTACAGCTAACGGCACCATACCTTTCATTGTACGTTCACCTGCAATAGCCCCTTCCCCCTCTTTATTCCAATAGGGTGGACGGCGAATATAAGTGCTCTGTGGACGCCAGTCGTATAACGGACTCTCCGCAGGTTCAAACGCACCTAAGTCAAACATAGGCGTATATATTTGCTTAAATTGCTCAGGCTTAACACTTGAGTTAACAATACGATCTATCTCTTCATCGCTTGGCCAAATATCTTTTAAGCGAATGTCATTACCTTCTTTATCTTGACCCAATACATCTTGTTCAATATCAAAACGTATTGTGCCGGCAATAGCGTAAGCAACAACTAAAGGTGGGGACGCTAAAAACGCCTGTTTCGCGTGCGGATGAATACGTCCGTCAAAGTTACGATTGCCAGATAAAACTGCTGTTGTGTATAAATCTCGGTCTATAATCTCTTGCTGTATTTTAGGATCCAGTGCACCACTCATACCATTACATGTTGTACAAGCGTAACCTACAATTCCAAATCCTAACTTTTCCATTTCTGGCAATAAACCAGATTCCTCTAAATATAATTTAGCTACTTTAGAGCCCGGCGCAAAGGAAGATTTAACCCAAGGTTTACGCAATAAACCCAGTTCGTTAGCGCGTTTAGCTATTAAGCCTGCAGCCACAACATTACGAGGATTTGAGGTATTGGTACAACTGGTGATAGCCGCAATAATAACGGCACCATCTGGCATTTCACCGTCTTTTTCTTGTTGTAGACAATGACTTAATTCTTTTGCAATACCCGATGAGGTTAAATCTGAGGTAGCTAATCTACGGTGGGGATTTGAAGGGCCAGCCATATTTCTGCCAACCGTGGAAAGATCAAACTCCAATACTCGCTCATATTCAGCATCAACTAAGTCGTCAGCCCATAAACCCGTGTGCTTAGCGTATGTTTCTACTAGCTCAACTTGCTCAGGTTCACGACCGGTTAATTTAAGATAATCGATTGTTTGCTCGTCTATATAAAACATGCCTGCTGATGCACCATACTCTGGTGTCATGTTTGATATTGTTGCTCTGTCACCTATCGTTAGCCCTTTTGTACCTTCACCAAAAAATTCTAAGTAACTTGAAACTACTTTTGCATTTCTTAAAAATTCTGTAATAGCTAAGACAATATCAGTAGCTGTTATACCTGCTTGGCGCTTACCTGTTAACCTAACGCCTATAATATTAGGCAAGCGCATCATTGATGGACGTCCTAACATCACGGTTTCAGCTTCTAAGCCACCAACACCTATAGCAATAACACCTAATGCATCAACATGCGGTGTATGGCTGTCGGTACCAACACAAGTATCTGGATAAGCTACCCCATCACGCATTTGAATAACAGGTGACATTTTTTCTAAATTAATTTGATGCATAATGCCGTTCCCAGCAGGAATAACATCTACATTTTTAAACGCTGTTTTTGTCCACTCTATAAAATGAAATCGGTCTTCATTTCGTCTATCTTCAATCTCTCTATTTTTATCAAATGCGTCTGACTCAAAACCACCATGCTCTACGGCTAAAGAATGATCGACAATTAGCTGAGTTGGAACCACAGGGTTTACTTTGGAAGGATCACCACCTTGATCTGCAATTGCATCTCTTAATCCGGCTAAATCAACCAATGCGGTTTGGCCTAAAATATCGTGACAAACTACTCGAGCTGGATACCAAGGAAAGTCGAGGTCTTGTTTACGGTAGATCAATTGCTTTAATGCGCCTGTTAGATCTTTTGGATCACAACGACGTACTAACTGCTCTGCTAATACGCGAGATGTATAAGGTAATTTGGCATAAGATCCTGTGCTAATATCTTCAACAGCTTGTCTAGTGTCGAAATGATCTATTGTTAAACTTCCTAGTTTATAACCCGGTAATGGCTTGCGATATTCATAATTCATATTGAGATCCACGTAAAAAATGGTGAAATAAAAGTAAGATGATAACTTTTGACTAAGGGTCAATTTAAATATTGACCCTTAGTCAATCTTACGAAAGGTCTTGGGTTAACGCTGAGATATAGTTTTAACTTTTCTTGGTTCAGCCCCTACATAATCGGCACTTGGACGAATAATTCGGTTATTATTACGCTGCTCCATAATATGAGCTGCCCACCCAGTTAGGCGTGAACAAACAAATATTGGGGTAAACAGTTTGGTCGGAATACCCATATAGTTATAAGTTGAGGCGTGGAAGAAGTCCGCATTACAAAACAGTTTTTTGGTGTCCCACATAAACTCTTCACAAGCGACAGATATATCATAAAGCGATGTATCACCATTTTCATGAGCCAATTTTTCTGACCATGCTTTAATGATCACATTACGTGGATCGGACTCACTATAAATTGCGTGGCCAAATCCCATGATTTTTTCTTTACGCTCTAACATTCCAGCCATTTGTAATTTTGCGTCTTCCGGTGATTTGAATTTTAAAATCATATCCATAGCCGCTTCATTTGCGCCACCATGAAGTGGACCACGTAAAGAACCAATAGCGCCAGTTACACAAGAGTACATGTCAGATAATGTTGAAGCACAAACACGAGCTGTAAAAGTTGATGCGTTAAATTCATGCTCTGCATATAAAATAAGTGAAACATCCATTACTTTTCTATGCTGATCTGATGGTGTTTTACCATTTAATAATTTAAGAAAATGACCAGCTAATAAATCTTCATCGGTTGTGCACTCAATTTCTACACCATCATGGCTGTATTTATACCAATAACACATGATTGCAGGAAATGCGGCGAGTAATCGATTAGCAGCTTTGTTTTGCTCCTCAAAGCTTGTTTCAGGCTCTAAGTTACCTAAAAATGAACAGCCTGTGCGCATTACATCCATTGGGTGAGCAGATGCAGGAATAAGCTTTAAGACTGTTTTTAACGCATCTGGTAAGTCACGCATAGTATTTAATTCAACTTTATAAGTATCTAACTGTGATTGCGTTGGTAACTCACCGTTAAATAATAAATAAGCCACTTCTTCAAACGTTGCATTATCAGCAAGATCCGATACATCATATCCGCAGTAAGTTAAACCAGAACCTGATTTACCTACAGTACATAATTTTGTTTCGCCAGCGCTTTGACCACGTAGACCAGCACCTGTTAATTTTTTCTCAGCCATTTTTATCCCCTCAAATTTTTATGTGACATCCATCTAAAACAACGCTTTTGTTATTCAAGTGAACCTTCTGTTTTTTATATTAATATTCTGAGTAATAGATTATATTAAATGAACAATTTATTTGTTTTTACCTTCAGCAAATAAACTATCTAATTTCTGCTCGTAGTCGTGATAACCAAGGTATTCGTATAGGTCCATTCGAGTTTGCATCAAATCTACTACGTCTTTTTGATCGCCTTTATCTAAAATAGATGTATAAACCAACTCTGCTGCTTTGTTCATCGCTCTAAACGCGCTTAATGGATACAAAACCATAGCCGCGCCCCATTCTCCCAGCTGTTTTTTATTCCATAATTCAGTTTGTCCAAACTCTGTAATATTGGCAAGGATTGGTACATCTAACGCATCAGAAAATGCACGGTAATGTTCTTCGGTTTTTACCGCTTCAGCAAAAATACCATCGGCACCAGCTGCAACATATGCTTTTGCTCTGGCAATCGCGGACTCAAGCCCTTCTTGAGCAAATGAATCTGTACGCGCCATAATGAAAAAATCAGGGTCAGTTCTAGCATCTACCGCTGCTTTTATTCGGTCTACCATTTCTTCAACGGAAACAATTTCTTTATTTGGACGATGACCACAACGTTTTTGCGCAACTTGATCTTCCATATGTACAGCGGCTGCTCCAGCTTTTTCCATATCACGAATTGTTTTGGCAATATTAAATGCTCCGCCCCAGCCTGTATCAATATCGACTAGTAGTGGTAAATCACAGGCAGATGTAATACGTTGAACATCCACAATGACATCATTTAATGATGTCATACCCAAATCTGGTAAACCGTAAGATGCATTAGCAACTCCGCCACCAGATAAGTAAATAGCTTGATGGCCAATTTGTTTTGCCATCATTGCTGAATAAGCATTGATAGTTCCAACAATTTGCAGTGGATGATTGTTAGTTAATGCCTGACGAAATTTTTTTCCTGCGCTCATAATTTCACTCTCTTAAATAATGGTTGGCAATTAAGCCAATTTATTTGCAATATTGTTTTTTGAATACATGATATGACGACGCATTAACATCTCAGCTAATTCTTCGTCTCGATTTTGAATGGCATTCACTATATGTTTATGTTCATCAAATGCGGTTGTGATCCTTGGACCTGACATACCTAGTTGCACTCTGTACATACGGACTAAATGATAAATACCATCAACTAAAAGGGATATTAGTTGTTTATTTTTACTACCAAGTATAATGCGATAATGAAAATCAACATCTCCAGCTTCTTGATAATAAGAACCTTCTTTTTTTACTTTATCAGCATGGCTTTCTAACAGCTGATTCAATTCTGTTATTTCTTCAGATGTCATATTTTTTGCAGCCAATCTTGCTGCCATACCTTCTAAAGACTCTCTGATTTGATAGAGCTCAACTAATCCATCTGGAGATAAGTCAACAACTCTAGCTCCCACATTCGCTTTTCTTTCAACAAGGCGGCAAGACTCAAGCCGACTAATAGCTTCTCTAATGACGGCTCGACTTACAGAATACTTTGTCGACAATTCAGTTTCACTAAGTTTACTACCAGACAAGACTTTGCCTTCCACAATATCGTACCTTAGTTGAAAAAACGTCTTGTCCGATGTAGTTACAGCTTGTTTAAACTGAGTGTCATACATAAAAAACCAAATAAAGAAATTCGAATCATTGTCGACAATCTAGACCTAAAATAATATTCAGTCAACTTATTCGCTTTATTTTATCGACAAAATCAACTGCATTACCTATATTGGGTAATAATGGATTGTAAAAACACTTTTGTGGATAACTTGTGGGTAATAAAAAAAACCCCAGAACAACCTGTTAATTAAAGTGTATAACATAGCCAACTAATTGTTTTAAAAGGAATTAATAATATATTAAAAATCTTTTGATTTTATCTTTTTTCCTCTAACATAATCCCATCATCAACATTGAGTAAATGAATGTTTGATTTTGTGATTGTTATCAACAATCACTAATGTGTTAAGCGCACGGCTCATAAAAAGAGCCATTCTGTAGCCCAGACTAATTAGTTCTGGGCTTTTTTTTACCTTCTCCCCCACACTTACCAATTAAACGTTTTTCCTAAATAAGAAAAGGACAAATATATATATCCAATCAGATTTACCTGTTTAAATTATGTTCAACTTCATATTTCTCTTATTTTTTTTAAAATATGACTTGTTTGCCGCTTGCAACTGGTTATGATCCCCCCAATAAATAACATTAATTGTTTTAGACGTATTGGAGTCATTAATGAGTGAAGTTCAGCATCATAGTTTAATTATTTTAGGTTCAGGCCCAGCAGGTTATACAGCAGCTGTTTATGCAGCTCGAGCAAATTTAAATCCAGTATTGATCACTGGTATGCAACAAGGGGGTCAATTAACAACGACAACTGAAGTTGAGAACTGGCCCGGTGATGCAAACGACTTAACCGGTCCTAAGTTGATGGATCGCATGAAAGAACATGCAGAGAAATTTGAAACCCAAATTATTTTTGATCACATTAACTCTGTTGATTTCAGTAAAAAACCATATTCATTAATAGGTGACTCTGTAAGTTATACCTGTGATGCATTAATTATCTGTACTGGTGCATCAGCACAATATCTAGGTCTTGAGTCTGAACAAGCATTTATGGGTAAAGGCGTATCTGCTTGTGCTACATGTGATGGTTTCTTCTATCGTAATCAAAAAGTTGCGGTTGTTGGTGGTGGTAATACCGCTGTTGAAGAAGCGCTTTACCTATCGAACATCGCTTCTGAAGTTCACCTTATTCATAGACGTGAAACATTCAAAGCTGAAAAAATTCTTATCAAACGCCTGATGGATAAAGTAGCCAAAGGTAATATTGTTTTACACTTAAATAAAACGTTAGATGAAGTACTCGGTGATGACATGGGAGTTACCGGTATTCGCCTTAACGACACCCAGTCTGATGCCCAAGAAGAATTTGATGTAATGGGACTGTTTATTGCTATTGGACACAAACCAAATACAGCTATGTTTGATGGACAATTAGATATGAATAATGGTTACATTAAAATACATAGTGGCTTAGAAGGTAATGCGACTGCAACAAATGTAGAAGGCATCTTTGCCGCAGGTGATGTGTGCGATCACATTTACCGTCAGGCAATTACATCAGCTGGTACAGGTTGTATGGCTGCATTAGATGCAGAACGTTATTTAGACGCTCTATAAAGTAATTTGAGGGGATATTTATCCCCTCTTTGATTTGATTATATTTTGAAAAATAGCCTTCATTATCTATCTGACGACCTTAATTGGTTTCCACCACCGACTCATGCCCTTGAAGAACCTGCCGGTTTGTTAGCCATAGGTGGTGATTTAAATCCACAACGTGTATTTAATGGTTACCAACAAGGTATATTTCCTTGGTTTTCTAAAGACGAACCTATCATGTGGTGGAGCCCAGATCCCCGAGCTGTTTTTAACATCACTGATATTAAGGTTAATAAGTCACTTAAGAAGTTTCTTAGAAAATGTAACTATAGTGTCAGTATAAATACAAAATTTGATCAAGTGATCTCTCATTGTTCTAAACCAAGACCTAACTCTGAAGGTACTTGGATAATCCCAGAAATGATGAACTGTTATAACCAACTGCATAAATCAGGGCAAGCACACTCAATTGAAATCTGGCAAATTGACGGTGAAGGTAAAACACTTATTGGTGGACTTTATGGTGTGCTAGTTGGTAACTGTTTTTGTGGTGAGTCTATGTTCTCACTCAAAGCAAACGCATCAAAACTAGCTTTAATATGTTTGTCTGAACTATTAAAAGAACAAGATGGCGCATTTATAGACTGCCAATTACCAAACCCATACCTTATGAGTATGGGGGCTACATTGATCTCTAGGGAATTATATTTAGAGCGTTTGGCTTATAGTCGGAATAAAACATTACCTTTATCTCTTTTTTCGTCTAGATTTATACAATGGCAAACTTTTATCAACTCATATGACCACAGTTAAATTTGGCTTATCCACTACATTTGATTGTGGGTACTTACCAGAACAAAAAGAACAACTACTTGTTTATGTTGACGAACAACCTTTGTCACCATCGATATATGCTATGTTACAGAATCAGGGATTTAGACGTTCAGAGGGAAATGTTTATAAACCTCATTGTAAACATTGTAATGCCTGTCAATCTATTCGATTACCGGTTTATAAATTTAAATTAAAAAACAGCCAAAAAAGAATACTCAAAAAAGCTAATAAATTTACTGTTAAATTATCCAATGCTGTATCCGATAGTTATTACCCACTTTTTGAAAAGTATATTAATACTAAACATATAGACGGGGTTATGTATCCTGCAAACGAAAGCCAGCTAGCTAGTTTTGCTAAGTGTGACTGGATGGACAAAATATTTATTGAGCTGTTTGATCAAGATATATTAATTGCAGTAGCAATTTGTGATGTAACTCCAGATAGCTTATCTGCGGTATACACCTTTTATGATCCAGACTACTTAAGTTACTCCTTAGGTACATTGATGATCTTGCAACAGATCAATATCACTAAACAATTAGATAAAAACTGGCTCTATTTAGGTTACTATATCGAGGATTGTGAAAAAATGAATTACAAAACTCGTTTTTCACCTTATCAAATCCGTAGTATTGATGGTTGGGTTGAAGTAAGCTGATAGACCTACAAAGTAAAACATGTTCTACTTTGTAGCTTACAACACTCCACTATCCACCTTTATCAGCGGATATTATTCGATTTAATAAGCTATTTTCTATTTATTTCCAGTATTGGCTTTACTTTCAAGCCAAATGTGGGCAAAATCTGCGCTTATTTTTTTACGCTTACAAACAGTCCCAGAGGTTATACGCTTAATGGCGAAAGAAGACGTTATTGAAATGCAAGGTACAATTTTAGACACTTTGCCAAACACTATGTTCCGTGTTGAATTAGAGAACGGTCACGTTGTGACTGCTCATATATCCGGTAAAATGCGTAAACATTACATCCGTATTTTAACTGGTGACAAAGTAACAGTGGAAATGACTCCATATGATCTTTCGAAAGGTCGCATTACGTTCCGTGCTAGATAGTTGCTTGCTAATAGCTTAGTACTAATAGTTGCGATTCGTAAATAATTATAAAAAAACCGAGATAATCTCGGTTTTTTTATATCTTATTGTTATAGTCAGACGAGATAGTGGGCTGTAACCACAATTACCCCGTCTCTATAGCGACTATACTGCGGCTGCTACCACTTTACTCTCATAGGCAAATGTAAGTTCATCTTTCTTAATACCTACCTTTACAAGTCCGCCTGAGACTAATTTACCAAATAATACTTCGTTAGCTAATGGTTTACGCAATTTATCTTGGATCAGACGAGCCATTGGTCTTGCCCCCATCGCTTTATCGTAACCTTTTTCACCTAACCATTTCATTGCCGCATCTGAAATCTCTAACTCAACTTGTTTTTTATCTAGTTGAGACTGTAGTTCAACAATAAACTTATCCACTACTTGCAGAATAGTTTCTTCATTTAAATGGTTAAACCAAACAATATTGTCGAGTCGATTTCTAAATTCAGGGCTAAAGGTACGTTTAATTTCTTCCATCGCATCTGAACTATGATCTTGATGACTAAAACCAATAGACTTTTTAGATACTTCCATCACACCTGCATTAGTCGTCATAACAAAAATGACATTTCTAAAGTCGGCTTTTCTACCATTGTTATCAGTTAGCGTTCCGTGGTCCATAACTTGTAATAAAATATTAAATACGTCTGGGTGTGCTTTTTCAATTTCATCTAATAACACAACACTATGTGGGTGCTTCATTACTTTGTCAGTTAACTGACCACCGGCTTCAAACCCGACATAACCAGGAGGTGAACCAATTAAGCGACTAACTGCATGACGCTCCATATATTCCGACATATCAAACCTAAGTAACTCTATACCTAGCACTTTTGATAACTGTTTTGTCACTTCTGTTTTTCCTACACCTGTAGGACCTGCAAATAAGAAGCTACCAATTGGTTTATCTTCACTACCTAGACCAGAACGAGACAAGCGAATTGCTGCAGTTAAGGCATCAATTGCTTCTTCTTGACCAAATACAGCCAATTTCAAATTACGATCGACGTTACGTAAAACGTCGGTGTCTGACTGTGAAATTGATTTTTCTGGTATTCGGGCAATTTTGGCAACGATTTGTTCAATTATGCTCACATTGATTTGTTTCTTACGTTTTGACTTAGGTAATACTTTTTGATGAGCTCCGGCTTCATCAATAATATCAATCGCTTTATCTGGTAAGTGACGTTCATTTATATATTTAGCTGAAAGCTCCGCCGCAGCTCTTAATGCAGCGTTAGTGTATTTAACACCATGATGCTGTTCGTAACGTTCTTTTAAACCAATTAAGATCTTCGTTGTATCTTCAACACTAGGCTCTTCAACGTCTATTTTTTGGAAACGCCTAACTAACGCTTTATCTTTTTCAAAAATATTTCTGAATTCACCATAGGTTGTTGATCCCATGCAGCGTAACTTACCCGTTGCCAATAAAGGCTTAAGTAAATTTGACGCATCCATAACACCACCAGATGCCGCACCAGCACCAATAATAGTATGAATTTCATCTATAAATAAAATCGCATTATCTTGCGCTTGCAACTGTTTCAACAAAGCTTTCAGACGCTTTTCAAAATCACCACGGTATTTAGTACCCGCTAGTAAACTTCCCATATCTAACGAATAGACGGTGGAATTTTCAATTACTTCCGGTACCGTTTTGTTGACAATTTTATATGCTAACCCTTCTGCAATTGCTGTTTTACCTACACCAGCTTCGCCAATTAATAATGGGTTGTTCTTCTTACGACGACAAAGTACCTGAATACAGCGCTCTATCTCGTGCTCTCGTCCAATAATTGGGTCTATCCCACCTTGGGTAGCCAGTTCATTTAAATTAGTACACAAGCTGTCCAGTGTACTCTCAGCCTCTGTAGTACTTTCTTCTGACTCTAAATTATCATTATCACCATCGTCATCATGATCAACGCCATGTGAAATGTAATTAACTAAATCTAAACGAGTAATATCAAAACTTTTTAGTACATAAACGGCGTGAGACTCTTGCTCTGAATAAATTGCGACTAAAACATTAGCTCCGGTTACTTCTTGTTTGCCTGATGACTGTACATGGAAAACGGCTCTTTGCAGGACCCGCTGGAAACCTAATGTTGGCTGAGTATCTTTATCTTCTGCAGGATCGCCTGATAAATATGGTGTAGTTTGAGCAATAAATTCCGTTAGTTCAGATTTAATCTTTTCGATGTCTGCTGAACATGCTAATAGTGCATCTTTGGCATCAGAGTTATCTAGTAACGCCATCAATAGGTGTTCAAGAGTCATAAACTCATGGCGATGTGACTTTGCGTAATGAAATGCTTCATTCAAAGTCGCTTCTAATTCTTTATTTAACATAGACACCCTCTTATATATTCAAACGAATAACTAAATATAGTTTAGTTATTCCTGTTCCATTGTACATAACAATGGATGTTGATTGGCGCGAGAAAATTGATTTACCTGTGCTACTTTTGTTTCTGCAATTTCAGCAGAGTATGTGCCGACAATTGCCTTTCCATCTTTGTGTACTTTAAACATTATATGATTAGCACTTTCTAACGTCTTAGAAAAAAACTTAACTAACACTGTTACTACAAAGTCCATGGGGGTGTAATCATCATTATTCAATATAACTTTATACATTGGTGGTTTTTTTAGCTTACTTTTAGAAGCTTCTTTTAACAAGCCTGTATCATTTTCACTATTAGTTATTTTTGGCATACATTCACAAATTTGTCTTCATTAATGTTAAGAAGTAAGTACCTTTATATAAATATATTAGTCAATGCACAAAACATAGTTGTGAAAACTTGACTATTTGCTTAAATTATCTACAGTATTTTATTGATTGCTTTAAATTTATACAAAAGCAGTAACAATCATTATTCAAAATTTAACATAGGAAGTAGAAGTATGGCTCTAGGAAAAGTGAAATGGTTTAATAACGCTAAAGGTTTTGGTTTTATTAAAGAAGAAGGGAAAGAAGAAGATATATTCGCTCATTTCTCAACGATTACAATGGACGGTTATAAAACACTAAAGGCTGGTCAGGATGTTGAGTTTGATTTAACGGAAGGACCAAAAGGTCTACACGCTATTAATATTAAGCTTGGCGAGAAGTAATTAAATTTTGAATATAACAGCACCCTGTTTATGGGTGCCGTTATATATTTACAATATGTTATAAATGTTCAATTATTTCTATACCTAACAAGTAAGAACCGCCATCCTCTTGAGAACAACGAACAACTGTTGCTGAAGCTTTTAGCGCAGGTAACTCAGGACTAGCACCTTCTAGCTGACATACCACATTGGTACCAACTTCAATTGGTTCATCTGATTCAACCGCCATCCCTGTTGCACTTAAATCGCGACAAACAGCATCTAATTTACGCCCAGCATCAGCATCTGAAATAGTAATCTCTATATTTGTATTAACCATCATTCTGAAAAAATTACGGTTATCGCTATATCTAATCATACCGCTCCCCTTTTATTTATAAATCGGATAAATGTTCTATTTTTTTCATTAACTCTGTCATTTCAAATGGTTTAGTTATGTACGCATCACAACCTGCCATAAACCCCTCTTCAACTTCTTGTTGGTTATCTAAACCTGTTAACAAAATTATAGGGATATTTTTTGTCTCGGGTGTATTTTTTAATAATCGACATGTATCGTATCCATCAAGACCGGGCATACAAACATCTAATAAAATAACTTGCGGTAGCTCCTCTATTGATAGAGATAAGCCCTGACGCCCAGAAGATGCATAACTTAATTTAATTTTTGTCCCTAAAACCGTATCTAACATTTCAAAATTAAAAATTTCATCATCAACTAATAATACTCGAATACTTTTCAATTTAATTCCTTAACTCCATGTAATCGGATTCGCAAATATTTCGCTCAATTTAAATACTACAACTCACTATACAAATTTTCGATATCATTGCTATCTTTACTAAAAAATAAATTGAAAAAAGTTATATTTTAGGAAAATAAAAAAACAAATATGGTTAAATGGTTTGACATTACACCCATTTAAGATTGAAATTAGCCATAACAACTTAAAATAGTTATCTAGGGAATTATAAAAATGAAAAAAACAGCAACGGCAATTGCACTTGTACTTGCATCAGGTAATGCGGCAGCTTTGCCATTAATTGATTTTTGGGCAGGCGCTTATTCATGGAACACGGCTTATACTGGTGATGTGTCAGCAGATCCAATTGACTTATCTTTAGAGAATACATTACAACTGGAAGACTCAACTAACAATGTTATTTGGGCTGCTTTTGAGCATCCAGTTCCACTTGTTCCAAATATTCAAATCAAACAAACTAATTTAGAAACCACAGGGATGGGGTCTATTGATCAGAGTTTTGAATTTGGTGGCGAAACATATAGTGAAAGTGTTGATCTAGTTTCAAACATAGACTTAAGCCATACAGATTTAACACTTTATTGGGGATTACCACTTCCGATTGTTACTGTAGACTTTGGTCTAAACATTCGTCAATTTGATGGTGAGTTAACTATAAACGATGGTTCTACTGTATTAGATGCTCCTATTCCTATGTTATTTGCTCGTGTTGGTGGTTATTTACCATTTACCGGATTGTCTTTAATGGCTGAAGCGAACTACATAGGCGTTGGCGAAACAAACCACATGGATGTACAAGTAGTGGCTCGTTATACACTTCCTATCATTCCTGTTTTAGATGTAAACATTGAAGCCGGTTACCGCGCATTTCAGTTAAACATAGACCCTACTGACTTTGGTGGTGGCAGCAACGACTTAAATGCTGACATCGATATGTCTGGTGTGTTTGTAGGTATTTCTTTCCACCTATAAAACATATAATTTAGTACGCCTTTGAGCTGCTAAAATAAATAGTGATATAAATAAAAAAGCTTCTACTTCATATATTACAGAGAGTAGAAGCTTTTTTTATGTCTAGCGATTACATGTAATGTTAAGGTTTTATATAACCTCTAGGTTTATTCTCTTTAGAAATATACCTATCACGTAATTTGTCTTGTCTTGACTCTGTGCTTACTTGCTCACCATTGATCCAAAGTGTATCTACCTTAGTACTTACTTCAAATGGGTCTGCACTCCATAACACCAAGTCAGCGGATCTTCCAACTGCAATTTCCCCCGCATTCATATTAAACACTTCTGCAACATTTGATGTCATTGCTTTAAGCGCTCCAACAGGAGACATGCCGTAAGATATTGCATTTCCTGCATCTAACCTAAGGTTTTTAGCCATATGGCTGTCAGGACTGTATAAGATAACTTTAACGCCAGCTTTTTCTAGTTCTCCAGCTGTCGTTAACGATGCATGCAATGAATCAAAACTACCAGGCAAGTTAGCAACAACCTTTATCATCACTGGAACTCCAGCCGCAGCTAATTGCTCTTTAACTCTCACTGCATCTTCACCACCAGAAATAACAACATTAACACCGAACTCTTCTTTTACTTTAATAAGGTGTAACAAGTCTGAAGATCTTGACGCTGAAGCAACTAAAGGTTTTACACCATCTAACAATGCAGTTAGTGTGAGCTCTTCATCCGATGCTTTTTTAGATTTTTTGTCATCAGCCTTACCTAATATTTCATCGTTTAGTTTCTTCTGTTGACCTTCCAACTTATCAATCAATTCAAGTAAACTACTCGCTCTAGAGTCTTTTCTAGCGCCACCAAAATTAGCGATAACCGCTGTATTTGTATCAATAACACTGTCAAATTCAGAGTTCATGAATATAGTAAAAGCTTGTCCAGTAAAAACACTTTCTCTAGAACTTGGAGCAACTAAGCTACGAGTGATCCCGCCCTTACGAGCAAAAGGGATCAACGATGTTTCTGGGTTATAAGCATAAGATGGATCAAAGACAATACTGGCTTTTTTCGCACTTGCATCACGTGTGGTTGATACAGCACCAACTTCAACTAAACCAAATTGGTTCATAGTTGAAATTAAACCTGGTGTTAAAATTTTATCCGTACCATCGATAACGACATCAGCATTAATTACTGATGGATTAAGTTGTATAATTTTTCCGTCTTCAAATATAACACTAGCATTGGTTAATACCCCGTTATCACCAGCGGTATAAATAGTTGTGTTAGTAATCGCTACTTTATCTGCAAGTACAGTACAAGAAGTTAATAACGATAAAGCAATTAGGGATGGTTTTAATAATTTCATCATATACTCCTTAATCTTGGCCTAATAAAAAATCACTTTTAGCTTGATACGCATCATCATTGATATCAAATACTTTTGCACCATCAATGAAAACTTGTTCCGCTTTTGCATAAACACTAAATGGGCTCTGATTCCAAATTACAACGTCACCTTGTTTACCCGCTTCTAATGAACCCGTTTTATCATCAATACCTAATGATTTAGCAGCATTTAACGTTATCCAAGTAATCGCTTTAGCTTCATCAATTTTAAAACCAGCTTCATTTGAACGGTACATGATTTTTGCAGCTTCTTGGTTTAAGCGTTGTATTGTTGTGTCTGAATCAGAATGGACAATGGCACATGAGTTTTGATAAGAATCTACCACAGCAGCATTTTCTTGGATCATGTCAAATGCTTCCATTTTAAAGCCCCACCACTCTGGCCACATAGCAGCACAAACACCATTGTCGGCTAAATCACCCGCTATTTTATAAGCTTCAACTGCATGGTGGAAAGTACCTGGGTGATAATTAAACTCTTTACCTAAGTCCATCATCATCGCCATTTCCTCAGCTTTATAACAATGATTATGAATTCTAATCTCACCATCTAATACGCCTCTTAACGTATCATAAGTAAGGTTGCGCTCAGGTGCTTGAGGATTTTTACCCGCAGCATAATCTCTTTCATATTTTTCCCAAGCTCGTTTATATTCAGTTGCTTCAATCCAAGCATTACGATAACCAGCCATGTTACCCATACGAGTGGACGGTGTTACTTTTCGGCTACCGTATACACGTTTAGGATTTTCACCACAGGCCATTTTTAAACCATAAGGTGCATCTGGAAACTTCATTCCTTGCATTGTTGGTGACGGTATGTTTTTTAATGTCACACCACGACCACCGATCAAATTACCTGAACCTGGTAAAATTTGTAATGTCGTAATACCACCAGCTCTTGCCGCTTCAAAACCAGGGTCTTGAGGCCAAACAGAATGCTCAACCCAAACTTCTGCAGTAACTGGGTTAGTCATTTCATTACCATCTTGATGAGACTCTACAGATGGACTAGGGTAAGCGCCTAAGTGAGAATGCACATCAATAATACCGGGCGTCACAAACTTGCCTTTTCCATCAATAACTTGCGCACTACCATTTTCAATATTACTTCCAACTGCTTTGATAACGCCGTTTTCTAATAAAACATCTGCATCAGACAGTATTTTTCCCGTTCCAGTCAGTACTGTTGCACCTTTAATTAAAACGGTTAACTGTTCCATTGACTTATACGTGCTTGGGTATGGATTTTTATTAATAGTGACATGTGGATCTTGAGCTTCATTGCCTGAACAACCAGACAAAACAGCTAATGAAACCACAGTGACACTTAATGCGAATTTACGCATGACGACATCCTCTTTGTTTTATGAAATTCCTGACTAAAAATGGCAGGTTAACGTATTGTTATACAATAGTTAAAATAATTGCTGTTATCTACAAGAAAATGACGGTAGGTTGCAGGTTTCGTGGGAGTAAATACGTTAAAGTGTACCTAATCACTTATCAAAGTACTTGAGATCAAGAGTTCTGGGTAATTTACCAATTAAGCTTAGGTATTTATGTTGAATACTCTTTTAGTTTAAAACTAAAAGACCTGCATTATTAAATACTCATATTTACCTATTAATAATGGTTATAACTAGCCAAGTTATAACCATTTCTTTTTTAGGTAGCTTTATAACTTAACTGTGTATTTAACGTCTTCTTCACGTAACAAATAAAGAGCAAAACACGCTGCCCACATAGGCCATGCAGCAAAAAACAATAAGTTGTTAAAACCATCAAGATATTGATTATACGATGATAAAGTAGATAAACCGTGCATTACAAAAATGGCACCGTAAGTAATTCTTTTTTGAATTCCAGCCACAAAAGCAAAAACTAAAATTAATTGAAGTGCACCTAATATATACGCAACAGTATCAGTTGAACCGCTGAGACCGTAAAAATGTTCAAAAATACGAGCACTGTGCTCAGGGTTAACAAATTTATCCAGCGTCCACATTATCATTACAATAAAAACGCCTAAACGAAGTGAAAAAAGAGACCACTGCAAACGACTTTGCACATCAGAGCTCATAGGTTGTATCATAAAGTTTCCTTTAAAAAGTAAATTAATTTTGAATTAATAAAGACCGTGTAAATCAATTTTCATTTCAAAAATTATAATTATTTTAATTTCCAACTAAGATAAAAACTAGCATGAACATTTACTGTTAATACCTTTTTTAGCTAATTGAATTAACTTAATCATAATTTAATACACCTATACTCAATAAATTAAATTTATTGAAAGTTATTTTTTAACATATCGGTCTTTATGGCCTATCACATATTCACAAATAGAGAGAAAACGCTTGAAGTACTCATACTTGTATTTACCTTTAACCATCGTATTAAATAGTCCCTCTCTTATTTATGCAGCTCCATCGGTTGAAGACCCAGAAATAGAAATAATTAAAGTTGTAGGACAGGTAAGTAAGTCTCAAGGTTTATCAGTAAAAGACGCTAAAATTGAAGGCCCATTTGGTGACGGCCTTGCGTTACAAGACATCTCTCGTTCATTAACGCCTATTTCAAGCGAGTTAATAGAACAGCTTAATATTACTACTTTGCAAGATGTTCTTGCGGTAAGCCCTAATACATATTCAGCCAGTGGCTTTGGTGCGCCAAGCTTACCAACTATTCGCGGACAACTCGGTGAATTATTTCAAGATGGTACTCGCCGTCAAGCAGGTAACAATGGTTTTGGTGTTCCACTATCATTTAATTCAATAGAACAAATTGACGTAGTAAAAGGCGCACCAACCGTATTATTTGGTTCAAGCCAACGTAATGGTGGCTTTGTAAACTTACATTCTAAAAAAGCATCAACCTATGAGACGAAAGGCAAAGCCAGTTTATCTGCTGGACGTTGGGATCAATACCGTTTGTTAGTTGATTACACAACGCCAATTAAAAAAGACAAAATTGGTTTTAGAGTGAGTGCTGAACATATTGATAACGGCAGTTTTTATGACTTTTCTAGTACAGAAAGCGATAGTTTATTTTTCGCATTAAATATATTACCGGACGATAAAAGCAGCTGGGATATCAACGTTGAATTATACCAAGTTGAATTCACAGACAACGCAGGTATTAACCGCCCTACTCAAGCATTAATTGATGACGGCTTATATATCACAGGTCAAGGTGTTCAAAGCAATGGCAGCACAGTGCCAGCTGCAGGTTCAATTGTATCGCCAACAGGACAAATTGTTATTGACCGTAGTAATGTACTTACTGACCCAGATAATCAAAACGAAGCCAGTACCTTCTTAATTCACAGCATTTATAAACGCGACATTTCAGATACTTGGTCAGTTAAAAACATATCTTATTTCCAATATTTGGAGCGTGAAGAAATTGCAAAAAACAGTTTTGTTGAAATTATTGAGGGTGCTAACACTGCACAAAACCGCACGGAATTAACTTATCAATGGAGTGATAAAGAACAAACTATTCTAGCCTTTGACGTGCGTTACAACGACGTTTTAGGTTACAGCCAATTTACCACCGAAGCCGACTTACCCATTGATTTGACAGGCCCACTTTCAAATCGCCGTATTCCTTTAACTGATGAACAAAAAGCTCGTTTGGTAGAACTGCGCCCTGGCGTGTTTGTATCACCAGGTGGTCAATATGACATTAATAACGACGGTGTTAGTGACTTTAATATGTCAGACACCACAGACTCTACCTCATGGCAAACCGGTTTAGCTATCCAACATGACTCATATTGGTCAGACTCACTGCATATAAATATTGGCTATCGTGCTGACCTTTATGATGTACATGCTCAAGATCCCATTGCACCAGAAGGACAAGTAGCAGCTAGTGATGACATAAACGAGGTTTTACACTCGTTTCAAATAAGTGCAAATTACAAAATCAATGACGACTTCACAACTTATGCTGCAACAAGTTACAACCAAGCCACATCAAATAGCATGGCTGGCGGCAACGCACTTAATGGCGAGAATATCATTAGTAAACAGAATTTTGCTACTGAGAACAACTTGCTTGAACTTGGTTTAAAATACGCTCCAGATGATAACAATTGGTATGCCGACTCCGCATTATTTAGCCAAAAACGTAGTTTACGTAATCGCGATGGTAGTAACTCTGGTATCGTGGCTAATGGTTTTGAAGCTCAAGTGTTTTATGACTCATATCCTTACTGGGTAAGCGCTGGCTATAGCTTGATTTATGCAACCTATGACGACTCAGCAAGTGCCCAAGACTCAGCCCAAGTAATAGATGCCTTTGATAATTCACGTCCTGACATAGTTCATGGCACCAGTGTTGGTGCACCAAGTTACACTGTTTTTGCTGCATCAAACCAAACTTTACAAGGCATACCGCCGCAATCATTCAGCTTTAACGGAAATTATTCAATTAATACGAAATGGCAAGTGGGTTTTTCAGGTCTTTATACTAAGAGTTATCCACTGGACTTTTTGGCGACGGTTAATATCCGAGATCAACATACGTTCAGCGTAAACACTAGCTACGCATTTACATCTAATACAAAATTACGATTAGATGTAAATAACGTCACCAATCAAGAAAACTGGCGCCCAGTATTTGAAGGTGGTTATTTTGGCGCAACTCTAGTATTTCCTGAGTTACCGATAAACGCCAAATTAACGCTTACCCATATTTTCTAATACAAATGTAGATAGAAATAAGAATTTAAAGAGAGAAACATGATTAAAAAGCTATCCCTATTATTGATTGCAGCAGCCGCTATCGGTTTGTTCTTTCATTTTGATTTGCATCAGTTACTAACTCTTGATGGCCTAAAAGGTTCAATGGACCAATTCAGTAACTATAAAGCGCAATCTCCGCTACTTGTTATTGGTGGATTCTTCTTGCTGTATGTTTTAGTAACAGCGCTTTCTTTACCGGGCGCTGCAATTTTAACACTCGCAGCTGGTGCATTATTTGGTTTAGGTGAAGGCTTATTAATCGTTTCTTTTGCATCAACGATTGGTGCAACATTGGCCTTTTTAGTATCACGTTATTTATTACGTGATTACATCAAACAACGTTTCCCTGAGCGCTTAAATGCTATTGATGCTGGTGTTGAAAAAGAAGGTGGATTTTACTTATTCACTCTACGTTTAGTGCCTGTCTTCCCATTCTTTTTAATTAACTTATTAATGGGGGTTACCGCTATTAAGTCATGGACATTTTATTGGGTAAGCCAAATAGGTATGTTAGCCGGAACATTTGTATTTGTTAATGCCGGTACTCAACTTGCTCAAATAGACAGTTTGTCTGGAATTCTATCCTTCAACCTTATTTTATCATTCGCTTTATTAGGCATTTTCCCATTGATTGCAAAAGGAATATTAAACCTGTTTAAAAAACGTCGTGTTTACAAAAATCATACTAAACCTAAACACTTTGACCGTAACATGATTGTTATTGGTGCAGGCGCTGGCGGCTTAGTAACTAGTTACATCGCAGCAGCTGTCAAAGCAAAAGTGACCTTAATTGAAGCCAGTGAAATGGGTGGCGACTGTTTAAACTATGGTTGTGTTCCAAGTAAAGCCGTTATTAAAAGTGCAAAAATTGCCGAACAAATTCGCCACGGTGAAAACTACGGTCTTGAAAACGCAACACCACAATTTTCATTCAAAAAAGTAATGGCACGTGTACATAAAGTCATTGCGGATATAGCTCCTCACGACAGTGTAGAACGTTACACTGACTTAGGTGTAGAGGTCGTAAAAGGCTACGGTAAGCTAATTGACCCATGGACAGTTGAAATTAAACTTAACGACGGCGGCACACAAACACTAACGGCGCGTACCATTGTTATTGCCACTGGCGCACGTCCCTTTGTTCCACCTCTGCCGGGCATTGAAGATACGGGTTATGTAACAAGCGATACTTTATGGAGCAAATTTGCTGTG
>JAWUWS010000110.1:0-13739 GCA_034111705.1 Psychrosphaera sp. | reverse complement strand
ACCAGGTGCAATACCAAGACAACTTAAACGTTTTTATGAGATGAGCGGAAGTTTAATATTAGCGCCAAGGCGGCAAAGAACCTTTCCTAGAGCAGTAAAGAATCGCCCGAATAAATATGCCATAAAAAGAGTCAGTACAAGCCTTAAGTGAACGGCATTAGTGGGTGTCTCTTTTTAGTTTTGTTATTTTAGAACACTGACCCACCTTAGTACTGGCGAATTATGAATAGAATCGCAGTCATCAAAGCTAGATACTTTAACTGACTTGTCAGTCACTAGCGCACTTAAAGCAACAGAGCACATTAGATTACCCACATTTTTATCTAGGTATACGATTCCACGTTCTTTATTACCACATGAGCTAGGAAGGTT
The DNA here is from genome assembly GCA_034111705.1 of Psychrosphaera sp. Taxonomy (GTDB): domain Bacteria; phylum Pseudomonadota; class Gammaproteobacteria; order Enterobacterales; family Alteromonadaceae; genus Psychrosphaera. Next base: position 13,367 of record JAWUWS010000110.1, on the reverse strand, counting down.
AGAATCGAAATAAATGACACAATGATTTTGTGCATAATCGGTTGTTTGAGAATAACCTCCTACTTCTGTGATCTTGCGTATTTCGCCATCAAATCGAGTCGCGAATACATTTGAACTTATTGCCATTACAGCAATACCCATAAAAAATAATTTCATATAATCTATCCCATTAACAATAAAACATAAAACGCCTCATTCAAAGGCTATATAAAAAAGCCATATATGGCCTTGTTATTATTGCTTTTAATTTTTACTAATGCCGGCTACCCCTCAATCCGTAAATGATAAAGCTGATATCCTGAACTACTAAAGTCTCTCCAATTACCTTTTAAACAGGACGTATCAGTGTCGTTTTCGAAGTAGACTCTAAGGTTTTTACCACTCATTTTTGCAGTCAACGCTAAACTTAAAACAGCTTTACACGACTCAGGTTTGTAATATCCCATCGTTGATTCGAGTGAACACAAAACATTTCCATCGCCAACTCCCGAGATACTTACATGTACATTTCCCGAGCTTGAAACATCTACATTGCTTACTGTTCCACTACAATTGTGTTTTGAAAGTGCCATTGGCGAAATAAGTGCCAATGGTAAGATTAAAGATTTCCTCATATTTTTCTCCGTACTGATTCTTGTGACGTATATAACAAAGCCACCCACGTTAAATGAAACTAACTGACTTTCAATCTGGTACTTCAAAAACGGTCAAATTGAAGTGGGCGTCTCTAATGCCGTTTCAACAACTTTGATTTGGTTTAATATACTGTTAAGTATTTGTAACCACGTATAGTATTATAACTTTTCTCATCCCAAGTAACACAACCATCCGAGTATCCTGATATATCTCGTCCGGCCATAAACGCGGCCAACAATAGTGGATAAGCTTTATCAAAATTTGCAGAACCTTTTTCAAGAACAACTGCATCCGCACTACCACAATCATTAGGATTGTTCCAATCGTTAGAGTATAAAAAAATATGTTCGGATTGAAATGCGATTTTAGTTATATTATTTTTATAAATCCAACCAGCTGACAAAATGGGGTTAGATAATGTCAACAATCCTATTCCTAAAATTGATTTATATAGATTATTCATATTAGTCTCCTTAAAGATCACAGTTTAACGGGAATTAACAAGGCCACCCACCTTAATTTGACAGTTATGTAATCTGCACTAGACTCAAATGTACCCATATTGATACACTTGAGTTTACTTATGCCTAGGCCAAGAAAAAGTCAGATTAGTTTGTCAGACACACCTTACTACCATTGCATCTCACGTTGTGTCCGCAGAGCGTTTTTATGTGGAGAAGACAAACAAACGCACCAATCTTATGAGCACAGAAGACGATGGGTAGAAGATAAACTGTTATTCCTACCTCAAGTCTTTGCCATTGAAGTGTGTGCCTATGCCGTAATGAGTAACCACACTCACCTTGTACTGCACATTAATGAGCGACAAGCCCTTAACTGGAATACAACAGAAGTATTAACACGTTGGCATAAACTGTTTAAAGGTACATTACTCACACAAAAATACTTATCTAAGGTGAATGACTTAAACCATGAGCCTTTAACTGAATCAAATCAATTAAGCCAATCGGAGCTATTAACCGTAGAGCAAACAGCACAAGTGTATAAACAACGCTTAATGGACATAAGTTGGTTCATGCGGGTATTAAATGAAAGCATCGCGAGGGAAGCTAATAAAGAAGATAACTGCACTGGCCGTTTCTGGGAAGGAAGGTTCAAGTGCCAAGCTCTGCTAGATGAAGCTGCATTAATATCTTGTATGGCTTATGTAGATTTAAATCCAGTAAGAGCAAAAATGTCAACTACACCAGAAACATCAGATTTCACCAGCATACAACAGCGTATAAAGCAGGTAGTTAACCCGCAACAAACCCAACAACCAAGTACATTAAAACCATTTGTCGGTAACCCAAGAAAAAAAATGCCAAATGGTATTCCGTTCGAATTAAAAGAATACATTGAATTAGTAGACATAACAGGTAAATGTATAAGAGAAGATAAAGCAGGTTATATAAGTCAACATCTTCCGAATATCCTAACAAGACTAAACATAAGTGAAGATAACTGGTTAACAATTACTAAAGAGTTCACCAAAGTATTTCACGGTGCAGTTGGGCATGAACATGTATTACAAAATTTCAGTGATAACCAACAACTAAAACGACGGCCAAATCTATCAAGTTGCAAAAGATTATTGGCTTAGTAATAGCTAAAACTCCAACAATATCGAAGCAAAAGCATCAAATCAGAACCTCTGAGATAACCGCATATCTAACGTTTATTCAAAACTTAAAAAAAACAAAAATCGTCTGTACAAACATAAACTCAAGTATAAAAACCAACTCTAAATCATAAAAAAAGATAATAACTAACACACTGTTTACAAAGTCAGGCTGTTTCATTTAAAGTGGGTGGCTCAGTTAAAAAAACCTAACGTACTGAGGTTAGTACTGAGATCAACAATAAGGTCAATAATGAACTCATTTTTACAACGCGTCGTGTTTGGAATATTCACAATCTATTCTTCAGCATCCTTTGCTCTAACTGAGCCAATGACATCAGAGAGTAAGTCTAAAGAGGATGCTAAATTTGAAGTGTTAGCCGATGATATTTGGCAATTTTCATTGGAGCGTAACCCGCTAAGAGCGGCATCTTATTCAGAAACCAGCCCAAGTACATTAGCTGACATTTCACCTAAGGCGTTGGCATTTAATCACCAGAAGCAGCAACAACAGCTTTCTTTATTGCAAGATATTCAAGTTGCTACTCTTAGCGAACAAAATCAAATTAATTTATCCATACTTAAGCACAAGTTAGATAACTCAGTAGATAATTACCGCTTTAAGGCTTTTCAAATTCCAATTACTGCGGAAGGTGGGTTTCATACGAGTTTGGCTTTTTTACCAAGATCTATAAGTTTTAAAACAGAAACTGATATTGAGAATTACTTATCCTTACTTGCTCAATTCCCAGACTATTTTACCCAACAAATTGCTTATATGACGGACGGACTAAAGTCAGGCAACAGTCAACCTCAAGTGGTTTTACAAGGATTTGAGCATAGTATTAATGGCTTTATCGTTGAAGATGGCACTGATAGTTTGTTCTACCAACCGTTTAAGTCTGGTTTTACTTTTTTAAGCCAAGAAAAAAACACCCAACTGCAAGCCCGAGCTAAAAAAGTAATTGAACAGAAAGTTGTTAATTCATATCAAACATTTAAAGACTTTATAACAGACACTTACACGCCAAATGCACGACCTACTATTGGTGTACAATATACGCCTGACGGAAAAGCTTATTATCAAAACCGAGCTGTACACTATACAACAACAGATTTATCAGCAGAGGAAATACATAAGCTAGGGTTAAGTGAGGTAAAACGGATTAAGTCTGAAATGGAAGAGATCATTGCTCAACTGAACTTTAAAGGTTCATTTGCTGATTTTTTACATTTTTTACGTACAGATCCTCAGTTTTATGCCACAACTGCAGAGCAATTATTAAAAGAAGCGTCGTTTATTGCAAAAAAAATGGACGCTCAATTACCTAAGTTCTTTAAAGTCTTACCTAGAACGCCATATGGCGTAGCGCCTGTACCGGCTCATATAGCGCCTAAATATACAACAGGTCGATATGTTGGTTCGTCTAAACCTACAGACCCAGGTTATTACTGGGTAAACACTTATGCACTAGACCGCCGTCCGTTATATGAATTAGAAGCACTGACGTTACATGAATCTGTTCCTGGTCATCACCTACAAATATCCCTTACTAAAGAAATGGAAGATACACCTGTTTACCGCTCGTCTTACTATATGTCGGCATTTGGTGAAGGTTGGGGATTATATTCGGAATGGCTAGGCTTGGAAGCCGGATTTTATCAAGACCCATATTCTAACTTTGGTCGGTTAACTTATGAAATGTGGCGTGCTACAAGATTAGTGGTAGATACTGGAATGCACGTTATGGATTGGACTCGACAGCAGTCGATTGATTATATGAAACAAAACTCAGCCTTGTCTGAACATAATATCACTACTGAAGTTGACCGTTATATCTCTTGGCCTGCACAAGCTTTGTCGTACAAAATCGGTGAATTAACCATTAAAGGTTTACGTCAAAAGGCTGAGCAGTCTTTAGGCAATAAGTTTGATATTAGAGAGTTCCATTATCATGTATTAAAAAATGGCTCTGTGCCTTTATCTTTATTGGAACAACAAATCGATGACTATATTCAAGCTGAGTTGGGTAAAACTAAATTAAGTAATTAGATAGAACATTTGAAGTGATTTTAACAACTCAAATGTATCTATGTCGATACATTTGAGTTTGCTTCTTAGAGGTTACAATGCCTTGACCAAAAATAGGCAAAATTGCTTAACGATTAGATCCACTTTTCTTTTTCATGTGAACCACTTTACGAGCAATCGCCAACAACGCTGGAGAAACATCCCCTGCACCGTCTTTAATTAGCCGACTAACGTCGCCAGATGAAAATAAAGAACCTCTGTCTGATAATACGCCTTGCGCTCTAACAAATTCTTTAGCTTTACCTGTACTGCCAGTATCAATGTACTTGAAAAGAACACGTTCATTAAAGCTATTTGGCTTTTTCTTTAGGGTAGCAATCTCTTCAGAAATGGCTTGTATTTCATCTTCTAAAGATTCAATTAATTCTGCTGTATTTGAGTATGGTTTCATTAAGTCCTTGTCCTTTAACGGAAAAATAGCGCGCTATAACATAAAATTTTGTCATGCGTTAAGATTACTCCAGTTTAACACACTATGTTAGGATACAAGCGAGGATACTGATCAATATAATAAATAGGATAAATACGCTGTGAATGCTTCTCTAAAAATAGGCTTGGTGTTAGTAATAAGCTTTGTTACTACTGTAAATGCAGCTAAGCCCGCTACGACTAATTTGTCGGCTGAATTATCAAGTAAAATAATTAAAAATGTTAGTGTACAAAAAACTGATAAATTTGATGACTTTTTAACTAAGTTACTTACCTGCAAGTTAAGTGCAGAACAAAAACCGTTAATCGCTACAATCAAAAAATACCAAAATAAAGAAACACTAAAAGGCGTGCAGTTACATCAACTACAACGCTTATTGGGTTTATATACCAGAATAAAGTACGGCCAAGATGCGATGGATACGTTAGCAAAATTTGTCGCTATACAAACCTTTAGAGCTGACGGTGTTGAGCAACACGACAATCCTGAATTCCACAAAATGGCAAAGGCAGTTGAGCAATTAGCTAAAGACTTCAACTTAGCATTTCGTAACATTGATAACCGTGTATTTGAAGTATCTATAAAAGGTAGTTCAAGTGAAGTTGTTGGTATTCATGCTCACGCTGATGTGGTTCAAGTCAACCCTTCTTTATGGGTGTTGGAAGATGGTACTAAGCTTAATCCGTTTAAACTTACCTTAATTGGCGACCGCATGTATGGCCGTGGAACAGAAGACGATAAAAACGGCATTGTTGTGTCTATGTACGCAATGAAAGTTATCCAAGAAGAAAACCTACCTTTATTACGTAACTTTAATTTATTGATTGATACCACAGAAGAAACAAGCTCAACAGCAATTCCTTACTACTTTGAACGTAACCCAACGCCAAATTATAACTTGGCGTTAGACGGCGGTTATCCTGTGGTTATTGCTGAAAAAGGTTTCGGTATTATTATGGCGAGCTTTGCTGTGAGTAAAGGCTCAACAACACCTGGTGCTGAAATTGTAGACGTTACTGGTGGTTTAGCGATAAACCAAATTCCAGCGGCGAGTGTTGCAACTATAAGCACTCCAACTCCTGATAATTTAGCGAATAAGCTAAATAAGTTAGGTGCTATGTTTGTGGCAAAAAATGGTAGTAACTTCTCAATCAGTGCAGATGCTAACGCCAAAAATGTCACGCTTACCGTTAAAGGGGTTTCTGCTCATTCATCAGAACCTGAATCTGGTGTAAATCCGGTATCTAGAATGTTTACCTTTATCAACTATGTACAGCAGCAAGAAGCTAGCTTCAAACAAAATCATATTACCGATGCCGCCAGCTACATTGCTGCTAATTGGGGATTAGACTACCTTGGCGAAACATTAGATATTGGCTTTTCTCATGACTTTATGGGGCCTTTAACTAACGCGGTGACTTCTGTGAAGCTTGATGATAAAAGCTTGCAGGTTGGTGTTAATTTACGTATTCCGGTAGGACGTAACTTGGAGAAATACAAACAAGATATTTTAGCTAAGTTAACCGAATGGCAACAAGCTAACAAAGTTAATCTTGAGTATAAGGTTTATATGAAAGAGCCTATGTACAGAAACCCTAAAGGACAATGGGTAAATGCATTATTAGATGTAGCAACAGAAAACTTGTCGATGCCTCGTGAATTTGGTTCATCTAGTGGTGGTACATCTGTGCATAACTTGCCTAATGGTGTGCAATTTGGACTGGCTATGCCAAATAAAAAATACACAGGTCATAATGCAAACGAGTTTAAACGTGTAGATCAATTTTTGTTAGATTTACAAATCATTACAGAAATGATGGCACGTATAGGTCAAATACCTAGCTTAAAATAAGTTAAGTGAATCATTTGGGCCAAACTACCTTCTATGTAGTTTGGCTTCTCACTTTTTATAACCCTATTTATTACAACGTACATTCAATTGATCGTTAAATGACAAACGCATAGAATTAATACTGTTATCCTCTTTTCAAGCACAATAAAATTCAAAACAAAAATCGACAAACATTCAAAATGCGATATCATTTACCTCTTAAATAGATCAGGAAAATGTCATGACCGAGTTCAAACGTATTAGCGTAGAAGAAGCACACAAATTAATAGAAGCAGGGCATGTTGTTATTGCCGATATTAGAGATGACCAATCATTTGCCAATGGTCATGTAGAAAACTCGTTTCATTTAAGTAACGCTAGCATGTCTTCATTTGCACAAAAATATGATTATGAAAATCCGGTGTTAGTGTTCTGTTACCACGGTAATAGCAGCCAAGGTGCCGCACAATATCTTGTTCAAGAAGGGTTTGAAGAAGTGTACAGCGTAGATGGTGGGTTTGAAATGTGGAAGCTAAACTACCCGTTTGTCACAATCGCACAGTAATTTTACAAGAGGCTCTCACAACTATGGTCTCACTAATATGATCCCCCTATTATGATAGTGCTTGGTGAACTTGGTAATAAACGCGCTTGCCAGGCTTTTTCTGATTACTTAAGTACTCAGCATATTAAGCACAAAGTGGAAAAAACAGAAAATCGATTTGTTATCTCTGTTGAACCTGAGCATTATCATCATAGCCACCAGCTGTTTGATGACTTTGTGCATAATCCACATCAAGCTAAATTCTTAGAAGCGTCTTGGCAGGTCAATGAACCACAACAAAGCCATGCTCTTGATAGCAAAAGCTCTAGTAATGACTTGGGTTTGAGCAAGATATTGAACAATACAGGTTGGTTAACTAGGCTAGTTACACTGATCTGCATAAGCGTATATATTGCATCTTACTTTGGTTATTTCCCTTTAATCTTTGACACTCTCAGCTTTAGTTGGGACTTGTCCCAGCCTTATCGTTTAATAACACCAATGTTAATGCATTTGGATACGTTACACTTAGTATTTAATGTAACTTGGTGGTGGTATTTAGCCGGAAAAATAGAGAAGTCATTTAGTCTTTATGTCTTGATAAGTCTTACGTTATTAAGCGCGTTATTATCAAATTCAGCACAAGCATTAATAGTCAGCAGTAACTTTGCTGGCTTATCTGGTGTCGTTTACGGGTTGATGGGATTCACTTGGCTGTATGGACGAAATAGGCCAAATGGTGAGATTCAGTTACCAAACAATATATTTGTCTTTTTATTAATTTGGATGGGATTAGGTTTTGTAGATCTATTACCAATAAACATGGCCAACTGGGCACACTTATTTGGCTTAATAGCTGGATTAGCATACGCTCAATTAATAACGTTAAATAAAGTAAAGTAACCTAAAAATCATTCTTCATAAAAAAACACGATTATCATATCGTGTTTTTTTATGGATGAAATATAACTGATTTTATTTAGTGATATAAATACTTAGTAAATAAAATATCGCGGATTAATTTTCTGCCTGTTTCTTTTTCCATTAATTCTTTTAGTCTATCTAAAATCAATAACCTAATTTCTTCTCGGCCTGTCATAGACTTAATTTTTTGCTCTGGCTGGCGCAACAATACATCAATTATTGCATCTCTTAGTAAAGGGCTATGGTGCTCAATTAGTTCAACATACAAAACATCATCTATCATTAACTCTACAGTGATACGAACAAAGCCAACTTTTTGAATATTAGTGCTTACGTAGTTAGTAATAATATCAGGTTCAAAACCATAATAACCAACATTAGGGCCTTTTGAATCATCTGCAGCACGAACTTGAACACTTACAAATAAACCTATTAATATTAATGTGCTTAAAAAACGTTTCATTATTTTCTGATCCTATTAAAGCCTAATCCAACTAGAATGGTTAATTTTAGAGATTTATTTACTAACTACCACTGTTAATTTAAAACTAACAAGATCTTTTTTATCGACCTTGTTAACATACCTACAGTTAAGTCATTGTGGTATTTCAATTGTTTCCAATTAATCTTCCAAATCTTTGGTACTCTAGCGACCAAAAACAACAGAACATTAGCGACTCTAACGCAGAAAGTTGGATTTGTTCAGACAGATCACTAACTGTTAAAATTCAAGAGTTGGGCATTGCCTTTTCTGTTGAGTTATTAAATCAAGTTGATCAGCCACTTACCCAAAGTATCAAATCATTGTTAGCGGTTGATGATAGCTCAGCATTATTTAGAGAGGTTCTATTAAAACAGGGTGATAAGCCTTTAGTTTACGCTCAAACGATAATGCCAAACTCAACGGTTACTGGTACTGAGTCTATATTAAGTGGACTAGGTAATCAGTCACTTGGACAGGTATTGTTTAAGTCACCTCAAACCCAACGTAGTGGAATTGAATTTTCTATTGTTGAGCCTGATAGTCAGCTTGGGCAATATATTGAGCAGCAATTACAACAACCAATCCAAGAAGCCTGCTATATGCGTAGATCAGTGTTCCATTTAAATGGAAAACCATTATTAGTTTGTGAATGCTTTTTACCCGCATTGTTTAATTAACAATGACACTTTTTAAAATGAGAATGTATACCAATGCGATTTTTGCTAAAGCCATCTAACTTAGCTTCCTACATACAATTAATGCGTATAGATAAACCTATCGGTATTTATTTACTTATGTGGCCAACTCTTTGGGCATTATGGATAGCATCAGACGGTTTACCGCTTTGGCACTACTTATTTGTCTTTTTAGCAGGCACTGTTGTCATGCGCTCTGCCGGTTGTGTGATCAACGATTATGCAGACCGTAATATTGATGGTGATGTAGCTCGCACTAATCAAAGACCGATTCCGTCTGGTAAAGTATCCGCTAACGAAGCATTACAACTATTTCTAGTTTTAATATTACTGGCTTTTTTGTTAGTACTCACTTTAGATATTGCAACTCTCGTCTTATCGTTAGTTGGCTTGTTATTAGCGTTTTGTTATCCCTTTATGAAACGTTATACCCATTACCCTCAAGTCGTATTAGGGGCAGCTTTTAGTTGGTCTATGCCTATGGTATTTATGGCAATAAATGCCGACTTACCGCATGAGCTTTGGTTACTATATTTTGCCAACTTAACTTGGACGGTAGCCTACGACACTTTATACGCCATGGTAGACAGAGAAGATGATTTAAAGATAGGCGTTAAATCAACCGCCATCGCCTTTGGTAAAAACGACTTACTTAATGTTGGCTTATTACAACTTATTACCTTGTTACTTATTGGCAAAGTAGTCATTCTGTTAAACTGGCACTGGCCTGTTATTGCTAGCTTGGTAATTTGTGCATTGTTGTTTATCAAACAGGTATGGGAATGTAGGCACAGAGAGCCGAATGCTTGTTTTAAAGCATTTTTGGATAATCATTACGTTGGTATGGTGATCTTCATTGGCCTTGTTATTGAGTACTGGTTGTATTAAATAAAAGGTTTGTATTAGGGGCTTTATTAATTGAGCAAAGGCAGTACTAAATGAATACCTTCACTATTATCTTACCGTTAGCCATTATCTGCTTTTTGGGATATTTAACCGTAAGAGTTAAGTTATTTAATAAAGTGCAAATGGACAGTTTGTCTGCCATTAGCTTTAACTTACTAGTACCGATTTTTTTATTCAAATCTACGTATCAAACTAACTTAGATATTGCGTTATCTGCTCAGTGGTTCTTATCTTTCTATATCCCCCTTGTGGTAAGTTTTTTTACCATTGTTTGTTTTAACAAATACCTATTAAAGCAAAAGAATGCTCACGCCACATTAAGTGCACTTTCTGCTACTTATTCAAATACGGTATTGGTCGCTATCCCTATTATTGCCAGTATATTATCTGCAACTGCGGCAGGTAGCGCATTTGTATTAATCGCATTCCATAGTGCCGTGCTATTTACGTTAACAGAAGTGTTAATCAATAACTCTGGTTTTAAACCATTACTCAAAGCAGGAAAAAATCCAATTGTATTAAGTATTTTAGGTGGTTTCAGCTTTAACTTATTAGGTGTGAATATTCCAGACTTATTACTACAACCATTAGCTACGTTATCTGCATCAGCTATTCCGTTGGCGTTATTTGGCTTAGGTGCATCAATGTACTACTTGCCATTTAAAGGCAATAGAAGAGTCGCCTTCATTAACTCTTTTTATAAATTAATGATCTTACCCGCTTTAGTTTATATAACCGGACACTATGTATTTGACTTAAGTGCTGAGCAAATATTCATAGCCGTTATTTTAACAGCTAGCCCAACAGGAGTAGGCGCTTACATTATGGCAAGCAAACATCAATCTGCTAAAGATATCTCTGCATCTACGGTAGTGATTTCCACAGTATTATGTACATTTAGCTACCTTTTTTGGATCAACTTCTTACTTTAGTTACGGCTAGTTACCTTTTTCTAGTAGATAATATTCATGACTTTTGTCACATCAAATTGGTGACAACTTGCTCTAAACTATTTTCATTGATTAGCCAATACTGCTTCCGTCAACTAAATAGGAGCTATGACATGAATATCAACAAAACATTACTTACATTAACAATAAGCTTACAACTATCTTTTACAGCGGTTGCAGGTCAAGCAGATATAGATCAAATAGAACAAGCCGCTGCAACGTTAAATGTAACTGAGCTACAAACGATAACTACACAAGTAACAGCATACGATAAAGCATTGGCGTATTACCGTATTAGTTTGAGTGCCAACTTAATGGGTAAAACTGAACTGGCAAATCAGTCTATTGATCAATCTATCGAGTTATTAGAACAGCTTGATTCATCAACACCAAATGATGTCGAAATTAAAGCCTTATTAGCACAAGTATATGGTTATAAGATTGCGTTAGAGCCGATTAAAGGTATGTATTTTGGACCAAAATCCAATGCCAAGTTAGCTGAAGCTGAAACATTAGCGGCTAATAATCCTCGTGTTTTATTAGTAAAAGGTATTGGCAAACTTAATACACCTCCAATGTTTGGCGGTAGTAGCGAAGGAGCTTACCAAGCTTTTGATAAAGCAATATTGGCTTACGCTAATGATCAAGACTCAGGATACCACTGGGGATATGCTGAAACTTATACTTGGAGAGGTTTAGTTCATATGCAAAATGGTGAAGCAGATAAAGCTAAACAAGACTGGCAACTGGCGTTAAACATTAACCCAGATTACGGTTGGGCTAAGATGTTATTGGCACAAAATTAAACACTTAACTTTTTAATAATGCCAACTGACTTGTATTAACCCAGTTGGCTTATTTAATATCTAATTTAATAATTTGTATTAAACAGCTCTGAACAAAGCAGGAATAGGTAAATGACTGAAAAAGCAGTGGAAACACCATTTTATATCGAACCGATAATACGCACAGATGCCGCTAAGTGGAGCTATTTTTCTCTAGTTTTTTCAGCATTTTATTTCTTCAATTTATTAGCAAGTTACGATAGATATACTAGCAATGAACTGCTTATCGCAGCCGGCATTTATATTGTTTTCATTTTGTTATATATACAAGCAATACGCACAACAGCTAACGCTGCAATTAAGCCTATTTTAGCTATTATTCTGCTGTCCTCTTGCGCTGCTTACATAAACCCAGGTGCGAACGCATTATTTGGATATGCTGGGTTTTTTACTGGTTATTATTTTTTACCTAACCGTGCTTTTTTATTACTTACTTTTAATATTGCTGGCCAACTTATCTCAGCACTGGTCTTTGATATCGTAAGCATATATTACTTAGGTCCCTCATTAGCATGTAGTCTAGGATTATTTGTATATGGCATTTTTAGTCAAAAAGAATATTTACATGGCCGTATGCAAGAAAAGAAAAATCAACAAATTGAACAATTGTCTACCATAGCTGAGCGTGAACGTATCGCTCGTGATATGCATGATTTGTTAGGTCACTCTTTATCATCACTAGCATTAAAATCAGAGCTCGCTGAGAAGTTAGCAGACAAGCAACTGTTTGATGAAGCCAAAAAAGAGATAGCTGACGTTGCAGAATTAGCCAGACAAACCTTAACTGAAGTTCGTTATGCTGTTACCGGACTTAAACAAAAAGGGCTAGTTGGCACCATAGAAAGACTCACTAACGACCTTAAACAAATGAATTTTGAGACAACAAGTAATATCCAAGTTGGCGCGTTATCCGCTAAGGTTGAGTCCACCTTGATAATGTTAAGCAAAGAGTGGATAACTAATATTCTGCGCCATAGTAAAGGTGATCGAGTATCTATAACCATCAACTCAACATCTAAAGATGTGAATATGACTATCACCGACAATGGCAACATAACTAACTTTACCGCCGGTAATGGTATTGAAGGTATGCGTTCACGAGTTGTTGAATCAAATGGCTTTATCGACATAGCGCATACAGACGGTGTAAGACTTGAAGTGACTATTCCGTTAGTTAACACCAAAGCTGACGTCAAGGTTTCACAATGATGAAAATATTAGTGGTTGAAGATCAAGCTTTAGTACGGGGTGCAATTTGTAGCTTATTGTCTTTAGAAGATAATGTTCAAATTGTAGGTCAAGCAGAAAACGGACGAATTGCTTTAGATATGCTGGCTAATTTGGATGTCGATTATATTTTAACTGACATTGAAATGCCGATTATGTCTGGACTAGAATTAGCCGAAATT
>JAWUWS010000109.1:0-65049 GCA_034111705.1 Psychrosphaera sp. | reverse complement strand
GTTTGCTTAATATTATCTAATGTATGGCGGGAAACACTGTCTGGTCGCATGATAAAACCGACCAATGCAGGCGATGCTCCTAAATGGAAAACCGAGCTGAATATTGCAAGATTATTGTTACCTTGCTTGTCACATGTACCGATAAGGTTAGCACTCTTAAAGCCAGATAAGCTATTAACTAACTGAACCCTGTAACGTGTAGGCATCTCAGTTAAAGCCTTGTTATTTAAATGCTGCATGATCACCACTTCTATATAAACCTAGTTACCATATTTAAATACGGAGGTGGTCTACTTAGCGATCACATTTGATTATAAGATGTAGTGTTAGATGGACAACCCTTCAAGTACTCCATTACTTGAAAGGGTTGTATTTGGTAATTCAATTAAAAATCCTTATAGGTGAATTTTTAACAAGGATAGATTTTTACTAAAGAATGATGCACCACCAATCTAAAATCCGTAATATCAAGATTAGATAAATCCATAGATTTGGCAATTGACGATGCGACTTCCTGTCTTTTCATTTTTTTTGGTATGCAAAAAGGCCTTTCAAAGTCACTACTTACTAATTCACCTGACATAGTTCGGGTGCGGTAAACTCGCTTAATAAAGTCATTCTTATCATCATTATGTGTACTTTCATGGTATTGCATGGACGCATCTATAAACCCATCAATATATAATTTACATGCGTTAACGAACTTTCCTCCATCATTTTTTTGATACTCAGTACACGACTCAATAATTTCAGATTTGAAATCGGCTTTCACAACAAAGGACATTAATGTAAGCCCAGTAACAATAAATACATTTTTAATTATTTTGATATTCATATCTATTAACCTTATATTTTTATTTTATTAGACGAACGTTTTATAAGTACAGCACCCAAGACACCAGACAATATCGAGCCTACCAAAACACCAACCTTAACCTGTGTTTGATAGGCTAAACCTTGCTCTTCAAATGCTAAAGAACCAATAAATAAGCTCATAGTAAAACCAACACCACAGAGTAAACACACACCATATAATTGAGTCCAGGTTGCATCTTTTGGTAGTTTGCAAAGATTTAATTTGATAGCTGCATAACAAGCTGCAAAAATACCCAACTGTTTACCAATAAATAGCCCCCCAATAATGCCAAAGGAAACAGGGGTGAAGAATTCAGAGACCGATGTACCAATCAGCTCAACACCAGCATTGGAAAAGGCAAAGACAGGTAACACAAAAAAAGCAATCCATGGATGTAAACTATGTTCAATTTGATAAGACATTGACTCGGGTTTTTCTTTAGCAATTGGGATAAACAATGCAACTGCAAACCCCGCCAATGTTGCATGTACGCCAGATTTTAAAACCGCTGCCCAGACAATAATAGAAACCAAAATAAAAGGTGTTTTATTAGATAGTTGTAGACGATTAAATAACAATAATGTGAACAAACCTGCAGTGGCAATGATAAGTGAATTTGGCGCTAAATCTGAAGAATAGAATAAAGCGATTATTATCACAGCTCCAATATCATCGATAATCGCGACAGACAAAAGGAATAATTTTAAACTTGGTGGGAGATGCTTACCAAAAAGTATAAATAATCCCAAAGCAAATGCGATGTCTGTAGCGGATGGTATAGCCCAACCGTTCATTGCAATGGCGTCTTCGTAATTTAATGCTACGTATATAAGAGCTGGGAATATTATCCCTGCAGCCGCAGCTAAAAATGGCAGAACAACTTGGTCCTTGGATGCTAATTGGCCGTATAACAATTCTCTTTTTATTTCTAATCCCACAACAAAAAAGAATATTGCCATCAAGCCATCATTGATCCATAAAACCAATGGTTTACTTATTTCAAATGAACCAAGTACGATACTGACAGGGAACTCTAAGAATGAGTTATAGGCTGGACTAAGTGGACTGTTTGCTAAAATTAATGCAAGCAAAGAAGCTAGTACAAGAATAATGCCTGAACTAGCGTCGGTTTTAATAAAGTCTTTCCACTTTAAAATAAGTGCGTTTTCTGACATATGAACTCCTCATGACTGACTAGTCACACGTTATAACTGAGGAAAGAATTATTAAACAGTCGCTTATAACTGAGTTATCATCAGATATAAATTGATAATTACTTTATACCCTGTGTATATAACTGATGATTATTTAAGGAAACTTATGCGATTAAACTATCACCACTTACAATACTTTTATGCCATAGCTACTCACGGTAGTATTGCCAAAGCGTCGTTAGCTCTACATATCACTCCACAAACATTAAGTTCTCAGTTGCAAAAACTAGAAGAACAACTTGGTTACACTTTGTTTGACCGTATTGGTAAAAAGATGCATCTCAATGCTATGGGAAATGTGACATACAGTTACGCAAAAGAAATATTTGATCTTGGCGATGAATTATTAAATTCATTACAAAATCATTCCGAACAATTTGCTTTTAAATTCGCTATTGGCGTAACAGACGTTATTGCTAAAGTCTTCTCATTTAATTTTTTAAAACAAATTTATACAATGGATGACTCAATTAAGCTTATCTGCAAAGAAACCAGCTTAGACACTTTATTAAGGGAATTAGCCATTAATAAATTAGATGCAGTATTAAGTGATACTTCACTTCCTGCTTATACTGCAGTTAAAGCATTTAATCACTTTGTTGGTAAAAGCGGCATGAGCTTTTTTTCCACCCCAAAGGAAGCTCAATACTTAAAACAAACATTCCCACAGTCACTTGATGGAGCACCTTTTTTTCTTGCCGGAGAGGGGAGTAATCAGAGAATAAATGTACTGTCTTGGTTTGAACGAATTGGTGTTCAACCAAAAATCATTGGTGAATTTGATGACTCAGTGCTCACCAAGTATTTTTGCCAAGCAAATTATGGAATATGTTGCGCCCCTACTATTATTGAACAACATGTGATCAATCAGTTTGATTTATCAGTAATAGGAAGAACCGATCAAATTATGGAGCACTATTACCTTATTTCTCCAGAGCGGAAAGTAAAACACCCTGCAGTTCAGCATTTACTTACAGAGTCCCGTAAATTATTCCAAGCTCCACTAAACTGAATACAAAATATATTTATGAACCTTATACTTGGTTTATACGTATTGAAATTAGTTAACCATTCAGTCCAATAAATTTAAGATTAAAAGGCTTAGGTGAAATATGACATACACACATTATCTTGAGTTATTTAACTATGTACTCACTCATGGTGAAAGAATAGAAGGTAAAATTCATTTCAATAACTTAACCGCTTGGCATGAGATTGACGGTTATACATGTTATTTAGGTTATCAAGACGTCACTTTAACCTTGTTATTTCATAGTCGCCTTTCCTATGTATACGACAATAAATCTAGCTTTACTGCATTTCAAAATGAAGCCTTAAAAGAATACAATTTAATACAAAACCAACGAAAACATAGCCGAGGTTTAAACCATGAATAAGGTTAACCCAAAAGCATTATTCAACAGTAAATGGACAAAAAGTCAGATCAGCAACAAAGAAAAACATTTCGTTGTTATAGAAGTCGAATTTGATGAAGATAAAGTCGTTACTTTGTGCGTTGTTGAAGCGGTGATTAACAATCAACAATACGAAATAAACTGGCGTGATTTAAAAGACCCACTTAAGTGGAAAATAGGCTGGCAATAGCACTAGAGTCTTACCATTTATGTATTTAGCTTATTAAGCTATTTATTTTATTAACCTCACATATAAAATTCATTTGTTCCAATAACTTAAAAAATATAAATAAAATTTGAATTTACTCAATTAAGCCCCACCTAAGTAAGATCAATATTGAGGCTTATATGTTAGTAAAATCTGAATTCAAACCTGCATGGTGGATGACTAATCGTCATTTACAAACCATTTTACCAAGAACGTACCCTATTACTTCTCACTTCAAACCTGCGTTTCAAGAGTTTGAGCTCAGTGATGGTGATTTTGTGGAAGTCACTTGGTCTCACCAAATTAATAAGATAAAAGCCAACCAACCTATTGTTTTACTGTTTCATGGCTTAGAAGGCTCATTTGATAGCTTTTATACTAAACGTATGATGAATACTATATACCAACAAGGCTGGGTTGCAGTATTAATGCATTTTAGGGGTTGTGGAACAAAAACAAATCGCAAAACACAGACCTATCATTCTGGACAAACAGAAGATGTCCGTGAATTCATTCAATTCTTAAAACAAAATCATCCATCCAATCCATTGTTCTCAATTGGTTTTTCATTAGGTGGTAATGTACTTGCTAAATATGTAGGTGAAAATCTAGAGTCCCACTTAGATGGTGCTATTTCTATATCAGCCCCATTAAATTTATCTGAATGTTCAAAGACCATCAATCAAGGTTTTTCAAAAGTTTACCAAAAGTACTTATTAGAAAAACTAAAGAAAAGTACGGCTCAGAAAATTGAAGCATTAAATGGCAGTGATCCTTTATTATTAACCCAAAGGGAACTAGAAGGCATCTCGAACATCAATGAGTTTGACCAGCTGGTTACTGCTCCATTAAATGGATTTTCCAGTGCTGAAGATTATTATCAAAAATCCAGTGGAAAACAGTTTTTATCTACCGTCACTACGCCTACATTGATCATTCATGCCGAAGACGACCCTTTTATGAATCAATCAGTGATCCCTAATAACGATGAAATGTCTGATAGTGTACAGTTTGAATTGTCTAAAAAAGGCGGTCACGTTGGCTTTTTAACGGGTAAAAACCCTTTCAAACCTGAATTTTGGTTGGAAACTCGCAGTGTTAAATTTATTAATCAATTATTAACTGAGAAACAATGATAATCCCATGGCAACAAATTAGCCCAGATGCTTTAAACAGTATTATTGAAGAATTTGTTATGCGAGAAGGAACCGACTACGGAGAGGCTGAAATCTCATTTGATGAGAAAAAGTTAAATGTGAAACATCAACTTAATAACGGTGATATTGTTTTAGTTTATTCGGAATTGCATGAAACCGTAAATTTAATGGCCGCTAACGATTTTAAAGGTTAGCGGCTTTCCTATTATTAGTTGTTTTTATATTTAGCTGATTGTTCAAATAGCGTAATGATCGACCCAGTCTTCAACCCTAACGGCAAACTTGTCAGCCAGAGGACTCCAACAACCGCGTAAGTCACAGGCAAGTATATTGTTATCAATATTACGGACAATGATTGCAGTTGACTCAAACTCTTCACGATTAAAATCATGAGCAATAGACATGGAGTCATACATGTCGTCTAACGTTTCATGCTCAAACGCGTCTTCTAACAAATCAAAATCAAACTCGCACTGAACAACAAAATAATGATCGTGTCGGTTTGAAATATAACGGCTACCAAACGGTGAAATGGCTAATAATGTATATTTATAGTGCTCTAGCTTTTGCATTTCCACTTCGGATTTCATAGAACTATTTTTTAGGTATTCCGTAATATCATGCGTAATGATCTTCATATCATCGGCTGATTGTGGGCTTAATACTTTACCATCAACATAATTAGCTTCTTGTCCACTTAACAAAGACATCGCACAACCAATCAAATTATTAATATCCGTGATCATAGTGAATTTTTCCTTAGTCTCTTCTTGAAGTATGAGGAATAGCGATAGTTGACCAATCCACTAATTTATCGCTGACGACCATAAAATTAGGGTTTAATACTGATTCTCTCTTATTATAACTTAATTCCCCAAATTCTGAATCCATAATACAACCGCCTGCTTCTTCTACAATAATCTGAGGGGCACCTGTATCCCACTCACCCGTAGGGCCAATTCGAATATAAATATCAGCCAATCCTTCAGCTACTAAACATGATTTTAACGCAGCACTGCCCATAGATATGAATTCTAAAGCAATATTTGGTTTAATAAATTTTGTGATAATGTCTAACTTTTGTACTCGGCTGATAGCAACACGCAGACAAGAAGTTTGAGGGTCAACTGAAGTAGCAGTTATTTGTTTGGTTTTACCATTAGATATTTTATGAGCACCTAACCCTACAACGGCCCAAAACGTAGCTTTAGTGACAGGTACATGCACAACACCAAGTACAGGTTTGCCATTCTCAACCAATGCAATATTCACCGCAAAATCTGAACGACCTGCTACAAATTCTTGAGTACCATCTAACGGGTCGATTAACCAATAACGAGTCCAGAGCCTACGCTCTGATAGGGGAATATTTTCAATTTCTTCTGACATAATTGGGATGTTAGGTGTTAATCGAGTTAACTCCCTCATCACAATTTCATTGGCGGCATAATCTGCACTGGTTACTGGAGATTCATCAAGTTTACTAAATTGTTCAAAGTCGCCATCTTCAAAAAACTCTAAAATAGCAGCACCGGCTGTACTTGCTATTTCAACTGCATGTGTTGCTAATTGTTCCAGTGGTAATGTCACTCTTAACTCCCCAAGATGCTAATGATTATAAGGTTAGTTTCTCTTTCGCCATAAACAAGGCTGATACGCTTCGAGCCTCTGTAAAATCATCTCTACTTAATAACTGATCGATATTATCCCATTGCCAATTAATAACCTCGAGAGGTTCTGGCTCATCACCTTCAAGAGATTCAGGATAAAGATCAAGTGCGATATATATATGCATAAACGAGTTAAAATAGCTTGGCGCAATTGATAAGGTTTTTAACTTAATTAAACGTTTGGCTCCAAAACCGATCTCTTCTTTCAACTCACGGTTTGCAGCTTGTTCTGGAGACTCACCTGGATCAATAAGCCCTTTAGGAAAACCAAGTTCATAACTGTGGGTTCCAGCGCAATATTCACTAACCAGTAAAAATTCTTGCTCATTAACAATAGGTACAACCATGACCGCACCTCGGCCTGAACTTTTCATGCGCTCATAAGTGCGTTGTTCACCATTGGAAAACTCTAATTCCAGTTGTTCTATTTTAAATAAACGACTTTTAGCTACTAATTCAGAACTATGAATAACAGGTAATTGCGGTTTTTTTTGCTTTATGTGCTCCGACATGGATTGCCTTCTGCTAGAATCGGATACCTAGCTACTACTATAACGAACAAAGATTAAAAATCTATGCTTAATTGGTCTGATATACACACTGTTTTACTTGATATGGATGGGACGTTACTTGATTTGCATTTTGACAATCATTTTTGGATGGAACATACGCCAAAAGCATTCGCTAAAAAGCATGATATTCCCTTACAACAAGCTAAATACGAACTTAAAAAGCAAAACGATGCAGTCCATGGTCAGCTAGAGTGGTATTGCTTAGATTACTGGCAGCAGGAATTAGATTTACCGATAGTTGAGTTAAAACGAGAAATTAGTCATTTAATTCAACTACGCGAAGACACTATTCCGTTTTTAGATGCATTAAAAGCTGCTGGTAAAAAAGTAATTTTGGTGACGAATGCTCATCCCAATTCACTCAGTTTAAAAGTAGAGATGACCCAATTAGATAGTCATATAGACACATTAATTTCATGCCATCAGTATGGCGTTAGTAAAGAAAGTCAGAGTTTATGGCAGCAGCTTCAACAAGACATTGGTTTTGACAACAAACACACCTTATTTGTTGATGACTCAAAACCCGTTTTAGCGTCAGCGAAAAAGTTTGGGATTAAACATTTATTAGCTGTAGCAAATCCAGACAGTAAAAAAGCAGCAAAAGAAATTAAAGGGTATATAAATACAACCGACTTTAGGCAATTAATACCTTACATAAAATAATACGAAGTTTAAACTAACTTACCGGCTTGATAAATCCGCTCAATATTTACATGTTTATCAATAACTAAAAAGTCAGCTTTAGCCCCTACTTGTAAATGACCAACATCATTTAATCCTAGAAACTTAGCCGGAACTTGTGTGGCACTGTGCAGAGCATCCTGTAAAGTAATCCCCAATATCTGATGTGATTGCTTAACGGCAGAGATCATATCAAGGCAAGAGCCAGCCAACGTACCATCTGGTGTGGTTAACTTATTACCGTCTCTGATAATCGTTGAGTCCAACCAAGGTAAAGACACTAAATCACAACCGACATGCGCCATTGCATCCGTTACTAACATAATGCCTTTTGCTGATTTAGCCTTAAACGCTAAACGGCAGTTTGTGCGGTGTACATGTAACAAGTCCACTATCAAGCCAGCAGTAATACGTTCATCGTCTAATGCAGCACCAATTAATCCAGGCGTTCTAGCTTGTAAACCAGACATAGCGTTAAATAAATGTGTTGCACCCGTGGCGCCTGCATCTATTGCAGCCAAAACGGTATCAAAATCGGCATTTGAATGACCCAAGGCAACAATTACACCTTCGTTTACTAAGTCTTTTATAACATCAGGGCTAACATTTTCAGGTGCAACAGTTAACAATACTTTACCTAAATCCTTACGTGTGACCAGCTTAAGCTCGGCATCGGTCATAGCACGTACTTGATCAGATGGATGAATTCCACGTTTAGCTATGCTTAAGTGAGGACCTTCAAAATGGACTCCTACAATTCCTTCCATTTCCTCTGATATAGCTTCTGCTATCGCATCAGCTGCGTGTTGCATAACATTGAGATTGTCGGTGATCAAGGTTGGCGTCATTGCCGTTGTGCCAAACTGTTGATGAGCTTTAAACATAGTCCTAAGTGATTGTGCTGTTGGAGCTTGGTTAAATAATACCCCACCTCCACCATTCACTTGTGTATCAACAAAGCCTGGAGTAACCAGACCATCTATGTGCACATCACAAGTAACAGGCTCACTTGAAACAGATGAAATAACACCGCTTCTTACTTGAAAGTAATGATCCGTATGTAAATCAACACCATCAAAAAACTGTTTTGCGCAAAACCATGTCATATTCAAAGCACCTGTTATTTGTATTATGCCAATTAAAGAGTTTGTGTCACTTTATTCAAACCTACAGGTTCATCTGGGTTTAATCCCATTTGTTGTGCAACCTGTTCAATATCAAGATAAAAACGTAACATTATAGCTAATGGAGCCAAACGTTTATGTATTTTATCGCTTTCAGATATATTGTCTTGTTTTACTTTTAAACTAATGACATCTCCGCCTCTACTGATGACTTCATCGACTTGTTTTTTATGATGTATAAAGGTTTCGTCTGCAATTTCTATATCAATTAACATCAGCTTTTTCGCCACAAGCGTGATAGGCCCGTGCAAAAACTCTGCACTACTAAATGACTCAGCATGAATACCACATACCTCTTTCAGTTTAAGGGCTAGCTCTCGACTTATTGCATAACCAAACCCACGTCCTAATACCACGCAATGCTTCACATTATCCAATGCATCAAACGTTAATTGAGGAGGCTGTTTTACAACATTCTCTAACTGTTTTGGTAATTGTTGTAATCCAGCTAATAACTCCGAGGATCCTGACCAAGTAGCAACAAGCGATACGATAGCGCTTAGCGTACATAAAAAGCTTTTAGTTGCTGCAACCGCTTTTTCAGGACCAGCTTGAAGTGGTAATACTTCATTGGCTAGTTCAGCTAAAGGTGATGACTCGTCATTTACTAATGCTAAACAAAACGCACCGGTTTGCTTGGCTTTTTCAACTTGATGCAAAATGTCAGGACTTCTTCCTGACTGTGAAATACAAATCACTAGCGTAGTGTCTAACTTAAGGGTTTTACCAAATAACGTACTCACTGAGGGTGCGGCAGCAGAAACAGGGA
The DNA here is from genome assembly GCA_034111705.1 of Psychrosphaera sp. GTDB lineage: Bacteria > Pseudomonadota > Gammaproteobacteria > Enterobacterales > Alteromonadaceae > Psychrosphaera. Next base: position 55,323 of record JAWUWS010000109.1, on the reverse strand, counting down.
TACCAAGTTCAGTCTCTATTAAATATTTTGCGTATACGCCGGCATGATCCGATGAACCTCGTCCAATTATCATAACGGACTTAGGAGCAAACGTTTTTATTCCTTCAACAATCGCTTTTACTCTATTTTGATTCTGGTCAAGTTGATCCGCTATTTTTTTTGGCGTTTGTAAGGCTTCTTGAGCCATTAGAGATTGTGACATTATACTGTTCCTTTAATTGGCTGAGAGCTGCTGAGATCATCTTTAGAAATACTTTGCGGCTGAATATGATTATTCTTTCTTGATAAACAAACTAACGTAGATATTGCAGTACCAACAACCAATTGCCATGTGAAGGCCAAATCAAATTGCCATGACTCTGGTAAATACAAAGACTGGATATATGGTTGCATTAACATTGGAGTTGCAAAGCCAACCAGCAAAGCGCTAACAATAGAACCCGGACTTCCACGCTCAGAAAATAACGCAGTGAAATATATACCTAAAAGACCACTATATGAAAACACCATGACACTTAAAGCAAAGGCTAAAAGAGGTGTGTCAGTATATTGCTGCCAGTAATAACAAAGTAGCGCAACACAACTAAGTGCAACTGCCACTATTCCCATAGACCAGCGACCTATGTTCACTAACTTATCTTCACTGATGGCCACACCCTTTTTGTACCAGCCACGATAAATATCCTGCACTGCCACCGACGACATTGAATTCAAACCTGAATTAAGAGTCGATAATGCTGCAGCCACAATACCTATAGTAACAACCGCTTTAATTCCATTAGGTAAACTGGTTAAAACATAATACATAAAGATGGTAACCGTTTGTCCTTCAAATTCAGGAATGGGTGCTCCACCAGCCGCTTGAGCCATAATATCTGGACGTTGATAAAAAATGAAAAGCAGCAAGCCAATACAAACGAACACTAAAACAATTGGAATGCCCATAATAATTGATGAAACAAGCGCTTTAGTCGCACTTTTTGCATCTTTGCACGTCAACATGCGTTGAGTTACGTCTTGATCAAGACCAAAAGCGGCGATATTTAACAACACAAAACCAGTCAGAATTGACCAAATATTAAAAACGCCAGAACTAGTAAAGTCGACTGTAAAATCAATAAATGTCAGCTTAGATGATTGGTCAACACCCGGTGACTGCAATACATTTATGATTTCTCCAGTACTGAGTGGGATTGACTGCATAAGATGCCAAAGAACAAGCACCGCGGCTCCAACATAAATAACACATTGCACAACATCTGAATAAATAACGGTACGAATGCCACCGTAAACGGTGTAAGTAAAACCTACCACCGAAATAATACAGATAGCGATAGAAACAGAGCTTGGTTCAACATCGCCAAATAAGATCATTGAAACTGCGATTGCTGCCATAAATAGTCTAGCGCCACTGGCAAACAAACGACCAAACAAATAAACCATACCCGCTTGATATTTTGCATTATCACCAAAACGGCTGCCTAGTAACTCATATACAGTAAAGGCTTTAAGCGCATAAAATCTAGGCAATAAGAATTTAGCTACAAAAAAAGCAGCTATAAACCCAGCAATATTTGTAGAAAGATACGTTAAATCTCCACGATAGCCTTGGTCTGGCCCACCAAGAAACGTAGCAGCAGACTGCGACGTAGCGAGTACCGAAATACTCACTACCCAAATCGACATATTGTTACCACCTAAAAAATAATCATTCGAGTTTTTCGCACGTCGGTTAAATATATAACCTGTGATCAGTAATATTAGAAAATACAATGCAAAAACAGCTACATCTAACCCAGTATATTGGTCAATCATGGTGACTCGTTTCCTTTTGATAAAAGCTCTGACAGTTCAGCTAATAGTGCAACACTATCAATATCTTTTTGTTGTAACGCTGACTTTGTAGCGGCGATTTCAGCACGTTTAAGTGCTTTACCCGACAATGGTTGTATCGCAGATTCAAGAGACAATAAATCATCAATATTACCACTGCACTGCAACACGATGTCGCAACCTGCATTTAGTGCTTGTTGCGCCTTTTCTGCGGTACTTCCTGTTAAGGCATGCATATCAATATCATCGGTCATTATAAGACCATCAAAACCAATATATCTTCTTAACACTTCGTTTATAACTTTAGGACTTAAGGTCCCAGGAAGTTCAGCATCTATAGCGGTATAAAGAATATGTGCCGTCATTAACATAGATTCGTGTTTAAAGTGTTGAAAAGGTAAGAAGTCCCATTTCGCAAGCGCTTCCATACCTGCGTCTACAACAGGTAAAGCTTTGTGACTGTCTTTTGTTCCACGTCCATGACCAGGACCATGTTTTATAACAGGTTCCACTCCGCTAAGTTGCAAACCGTTAATAGTCGCCTGACCTAAAGCAATAACACTTTCAGGTGTATCGCCTAATGCTCTGTCTGTTACAACAGTAGAAGCATCAGGCTGTGGAATATCTAACATAGGCGCACAATCGACATTAACGCCAATACGTTTTAAGTCAGCACCAATTAACTGATAATTAATTTCACATGCACGAATGGCTGCCTCGGGAGCGTGTTTATACAATTTGGCAAATTCTGTAGGACTTGGCGGTCTACGCCAATGCGGTTCAGGTAACCGTGATACTCGACCACCTTCTTGGTCAATTAAGATCAATGCATATTGATTATCAGTGATAAATTTAAACTCATCGACAAGTGCGCTGACTTGTTTAGGATCTGTAATATTGCGTGCAAACAAAATAAGTCCCAAAGGACGCATTCGTTTAAACAACGTTATTTCATGTTCTGTTAATGTCGTTGAAGCACAGCCAACAATAGCGTTAGAAGGCGGATGACTAAATGTGATGAGCTGATTCATATCACTCCTTATTTATGTAACTTATATTTATGTTGCATCTTCAATTGCATTACCGCTTAAACATTAAGCGGGAAAGCTGATTTTCCCCATACTAACGTTGGGCATATTTGTTTGATCTGGAGGTAATGTTTCTGTATTTGCACATAACGTTTCATTAGCTAAAAGAGCAAACAACACCGCCTCTTTCGCATCTGGGTCTAACGCTAATAAGCCTGTCGTTCCAATTTGAGACTGAGGTAAGCTTTTGTTCAGCTTCACCTTGATCCGATCCATCAATAAAGGATTATGGATACCTCCTCCACTAACATAAACCATTAAATTGGGTAATCCTTTTCCAAGCAAAATAATACTGTCGGCGATGCACTGCGCACTAAATTCACAAAGGGTTGCCATAATATCTTCATCCGACAAACCTTGTGCTTTAGCTTTTGTTTGTGCCGTCTGTAAATAAGTTAAATTAAACACCTCAGGGCCTGTTGTTTTTGGTAGAGCTTGTGAAAAAAACGATGAATCTGAAAGTCCGTTGAGTAAACCTTGATGCACTTTACCTGCACTGGCAATTGCTGCATCTTTATCATAATGCAGGCCTGAATAATGGCTCTGCACAAATGCATCCATTATTGTATTTCCAGGTCCTATATCTGAACTAAATATATTGGATACACAATCTTTACTTGGCAAATAAGTTAAATTAGCTATGCCACCGATATTAAGCATAATGCGATTTTCATCAAGACTATGAAACAACAAGTAATCACCATACATAACAAGTGGTGCACCTTGACCTCCAGCGGCAATGTGCTTTTGTCTAAAATCACTTAAGGTAATGATATTCGTTAATACAGCAATATGATCGCCATCCCCTATTTGTAAAGTAGCGTTGGGGAATTCTTGATATTGATGTTGCTCTATTGGGCTGTGGTAAATCGTTTGACCATGACTGGCAATCACATCAATGTCGGCATTTTGATAACCAAATTGTTGAATCGCCTGATTTACTAATTTAGCGTGATAACGTCCAATCCATGCATTCAACATACACACATGTTCAATGCTACCAACAGATTTCGCAAATATACCTTTAACATGCTGTCGATAATCATCGCAGTAATCGATTGTGGTAAAACCCAATAATTCACACTCAGTTTGGGTACCGGAATGACTCATTTTACAAAGGGCAATATCCAATCCATCTAAAGACGTACCACTCATTAGGCCAATAATTAACCGTGACTCTTTGTTAGAAATATGATGTAACTGTTCAATATGTGAATGCATAACCCTACCAAAACAATTTAAATACAAAACGTAACGTTTATTCAAAATTACACTTCCTGTTTCTAGAAGATGTAATTAATTATTAATATAAGAACGTTTAACCCTTGGAGATAACCTACTTAATAACTCGTAAGAAATAGTTGAAGCGCATTCAGCCACTTCTTCAACTGATACATGCTCCCCCCAAAGTTCTATATTGTCCGCTACTTTAACTTGGCCAATGTCGGTAACATCAAACGTGATCATATCCATGGACACCCGTCCAACTAAGGGCACTTTTTTATCATGTAACCAAGCTGGAGTACCTACACGGGCGTGACGAGGGTAGCCATCTGCGTAACCTATTGCGACCGTAGCAATTATGGTCTTACGCTGAGCAGTCCAACTTTGTCCATAGCCAACACATTCACCCTTTTCCAATGTTCTCAAAGCAATAATGGGTGCTGTAACTTTCATCACAGGTTGTAACATTAGCTCTTTAGTATTGATCAATGAAGACCCGTACAACGCTATTCCTAAACGATTCCAAGCTCCATAAGTATTAGGCCACTCTAGTATCCCAGCTGAATTGGCTAGGCTAAACGGCAAGCCATGAGCCAAGGCTAATTTTTCTAACTGATTTGTTTGCAAGACATTCGCTTGATTATACTTTTCATCCGCACAGGCTAAATGGCTGCATAATACCGTTGAGGGAGTTAGTAATTCATTAAACTCAGCTAGAATTGATTCAACCTCGGTTAATTCAATTCCTAATCGATGCATACCAGTATCGACTTTTATCCATACTTTTGGCCGCTGCGTTGGTGTCAAATTACGTAACCATTCAAAATGTTCTTTAGTATGTAACATAACCCAAAGGTCGAGTTCATAGGCTAATAGCATTTCAGGTTCGCTCATAACCCCTTCAAGTAGCAAAATTGGTTGAACAATCGCATGCTCTCGTAAATGTACAGCCTCATCTATAAAAGCAACTGCAAAGGCTTCTGCGTTCTTTGATAACGCTTGAGCAATCGGTACTGCACCATGGCCATATGCATCGGCTTTAATAACAGCTAACGTTTGGCTATTGGGGGCTAACGCTGATATTTGTTTAAAATTATCAACTACAGCTGCAATATTTATCTCAGCATGAGTACACCTTCCAAATACCTTCATTTTGTTACTCTTAAATTAATAGTATCGATAAGTACTAACGCACCTTTACACAAGACAATAAACCATTCGAGTAATAATAATCAATTATTATTTCTTATGTACAACATTTAAAGAATAATATATTCTTACTTTTCAAGATTAAGAGTTAAATTGCCTCATTGTGTCAAAGCTAGGTTCTTCTTAGCTTCAACCTTTATAGGTATAACTTCAGAGTTAAAAATGGAAAACAGTGATGAATAATAATTTACTTTTAAGTGAACTAAATACGATTTTGTCAGAAATGCGTAATACTGAAACTGTAAATATTGATTTATTGTCCACAGCTGACATTTTGCAAAAAATTAATGATGAAGATCAAAAAGTAGCACTTGCTGTTCAACAAGCGTTACCTAATATCGCAGTTGCCGTAGATACAATTGTTGAAACCTTTAACCGTGGAGGTCGATTAATCTATTTAGGTGCAGGGACAAGTGGCCGTTTAGGTATTCTAGATGCCGTTGAATGCATTCCAACATTCAGTGTGGAAAAGGACATGGTTATTGCTATTATTGCGGGCGGTGAAAAAGCCATAAAAGTCGCAGTTGAAGGTGCAGAAGATGATAAAGAAGCCGCATTTGAAGATTTAAAAGCCGTTAACTTTAACGAAAAAGACGTGTTAGTTGGTATTGCCGCCAGTGGCCGAACCCCTTATGTTATTTCAGCCTTGCAATATGCTAATCTTATTGGTGCCAAATCAGTTGCGGTTAGTTGCAACCCTAATTCCCCTATTGGTAAAGAAGCCAATGTAGATATTTGTGCTGCAGTTGGACCTGAAGTGTTAACCGGTTCTACTCGTATGAAATCAGGGACTGCACAAAAATTAATTCTTAACATGCTCAGTACCGCTAGCATGATTAAAATAGGCAAAACCTATCAAAATTTAATGGTTGATGTAAACGCGAGTAATAAAAAGTTATATGCAAGGGCAGTACTCATTGTTATGCAAGCAACAGAATGTGATGAGCAAACGGCATCTAATGCATTAAAAGCAGCAAATAGTGAGGCTAAGGTTGCGATTATGATGATACTAGCCGGCACAAATGCACAAGAAGCTAAATTACTATTACAACAAAATAAGGGCTTTTTACGAAAAGCGGTTGATGTAAAATTGATTTAGAACCCGAATACTTTCTTTTAGTGCTTCGCGAACAAATGAAAGCCAAAAAGTACCAAGTGTATAATCTACTTCCAAGGTACTTTCTGCCACTTATTATCTAAATTTCAATATTGCTAAAATGCAGCTTGAATACTTAGACTTACTTGTCTTGAACGCCCGATAATATGATTTCCGTCATCCCCATTTTCAATGGCACCATTGGAGTAAACAGAAATGTATTCTTCATCAAGTAAGTTTCTAACATCAAAACGCACCTGATAATTACCAAAGTCATAACCCACTTGAGCATTTACTAGCATACGAGCATCATTTTCAGGGTCACCATCATCAACCTCGCCTATAGTGTTTTCAGGATCTAAGTACGCTTTTGAAGCGTCTTGATAATTAGCATTAACATTGGCGTATACGCCAGAATCAAAATCGTAATCAACTGAAAAATTTGCGGTTATCGTAGGTGCATCGGCAAATGAACGGCCAGATAAATCTACATCTTCACCCGTTGTAGGTAATACATAAGTGTAATCAATAAACTCTGATTTTGAATAACCTAGGCCTGCGGTAACACGTAACTGATTACTTGGGTAATACACCACCTCTGTTTCAATACCTTTAATTTCTGACTCACCTGCATTTTGTGTTTCCACATCATATTGTCTGGTCGACAATTGATTTAGTACTTGTTGGTCTTTCCATTGAGTAAAAAAAGCATTGGCGTTAAACACGAATTGGCCTTCCATCCACACGGAACGGTATGACAGTTCATAATTGTCAGTATATTCGGCATCGTAAGTGTATAAATAATTCTGTGCCGTATTCGTTCCTACACCACCAGAGCGATAACCTTTCTGGTAAATAAAGCTAGTCGTCATGTCTTGATTAATATGATAACTAACACCTAATTTAGGCAAAAATGCATTAAAGTCTGTCGATGATAAAGGCTCTGTTCCAGAAGCACTGTCAGCTAGATCATTCAAATAGTCATTTATCGCCGTTATTATCGCGCCTGTCGTTGCATCATATAAGCTAGCATCTGGCATTGTATTTGTTATTGAATAAACCGAGGCTTTGTCATTTGTTTGCTTTTCATTTTCAAATCGTAGACCTGCTAATAAATCTAACGAATCAGTAATTGAATAAGTAACATCCGCAAATAAAGCCTGCGTTGACACCGATTGAGTAAAATCAGAAGTAAAATCAAGTAGAATAGGATCTATATCTGGGTACAACGGAGCAACCGCACCAGCCAAATAGCTTGCGGTTGCAGTATCAAGTCCATTTGCTATTAAAAGGCCAGTAACCGCCGTTGTGAAGTCATAACCAATAACACTTTCTAAATCAATGCTTGAGCCACCTAAAGAGTTATCCACAACATCTAAGTCTGATGCGTAAAAACCAACCACACCTTGTAGGTTTTCACCATCATAGGTAAGTCTTAACTCTTGGCTATTGGTTTTATCCGTTCGAGTATTTTGTGTATCGGTCGATAATTGTTCAGATGTTAAATCGGCATCCCAGTTATATCCAGAATCTGACGTATTTGTCGTGATAACAGACACCAAAGAAAGTTCATCAGTAATATCCCAAGATAATTCTAATGTTGCTATGTCTGTATCAGAGTCCCTCCAAGTTGGAGAGTTAAAGTAGTTTTTTCTATCGAATATATCGGCACCATACTCATAGGTTGCCCACTGCACGCCTATCTTACTCGTTGTGTTTGATAAACTAAGTAATGCCGTTACGTTATCAGTCGGTTGATATAACAATTTACCTCTAACGGTATTTGACTCTTCGTAATTAGACATTTCCTCTCTAGTCACATTATAAATATCACCTTCAAGTTCTTTATCTTCAACACTCACTCTAAACGCAAGCATGTCATCAATGATGCTGCCTCCTCCAGCAAATGCGTATTCTTTTTTTCCTAAATTACCAATAGTGACTTTACCTTTACCACTCCAGTCATAGGTTGGATCCTGGCTCCTGATATGCACGGCACCAGCTAAAGCATTACGACCTTGTAATGTAGATTGCGGTCCACGGAAAACTTCTACTTGAGAAAGGTCCCAAACAGGTACTGCACCATTGTTAACAATACGCCAAGGTAATGGAGCTCCATCAAGATACATAGTCGCTAAATAACTACCACCACCACCAGAAACGTTAAATGCATCTATACCTCGAATAGTAAAACCGTCACTTAATGTGCCAGTTACATTAGCCATACCAGAAAATACGTCACTCACGTTTTGCACATTCTGTTTCTCTATATCTTTAGCTGTAACAACAGCAACACTGGTAGGTGTTTCTTGTATACTACGGTCTATTTTTTGACCTCTGACTACAATAGCTTCTATTTTTTGAGGGGCACTCTTTTCATTTGTACCTTCTTGGGCCACATCTTCAATAGCAGAAATATCTGCCATAGCATTTAAAGAGATAGTATTTAGTCCAAAACTTACTGCGAGGGCGAGTTTAGTTAGCTTCATTTTTTTCCACTTTGAGATGAGTTATTAATTCGATTGACTTGCAAATGGTAATCATTCTCATTTGCTAAATCAATGAATTTCATGTATTTTGTGTTGATTATTTTTTATGTGATAAGTGTTATGGAAACAACCTCTAAAAAGAGCACATTTACAGCTTTTAAAAATCGCACATTCTTGGCTGTGATTTTAACGTTAATTACCTCAGTTCTTATGATCCCAGCAATGCCAACATACCTTCCTGTTGTTCAGCAGGATGCTATTGGTATTCCCGTTCTTCTTTTTCCATTTATTTGGACTGGGTTATTTATATATAGCTATATGGCTACGTCAGTTAAAAATGTTTGGTTAGTGATGATCGGTCTTAATGCGATCCATATCACATGTATATATTTTGCTTTATTTAGTAAATAAGGGCGTTTAATGAAAAGTTTTACAATAAAGAAGTTATATCAACTTCATTCGTGGGTTGGTTTAATTACTGGTATTTTACTCTTTATTATCGCGTTTAGTGGTGCTGTTGCCGTATTCACATTGCCAGAATTAAAAATTTGGGCAAATGATGAAATAAGAGCCCCTATTCAAAGTAACTCACAAGGTCTAGAGCAGCTCATTGATGACTATTCAAACAGAGTTGGTCCTGAGTACCTTGAAGAAATCCATATTAGACTACCATCATCACGTATTTCTCATGCCTCTCGTGTTATTTTTGAAGGCCATTTTGAAAACGAAAAGGGCAAAGAAGAACATAAAGGTATTGTTTATGAGTTTCACCCAGAGACATTAGAAGAATTAACCAAAACCGATATGGGTACTTTTTTTGAGCAAGATAAATTAGACATGTCTAGTTTCTTAGCTCATTTCCATGCTGACTTACATTTAGGAAGCCCTCTCGGTTTAATCTTAACGGGGTTACTTGGGTTAACCTTAATGGTTTCAATTGTCACAGGGCTTTTTATCCATCGTAAAATATTGCCTCAATTATTTACTTTCAGAATTAGAAAAACATTTTCCTTAATGCTGACTGACGGACATAAAGTGATGAGTGTTTGGGCTGTTTTGTTTCATAGTACTATTGCTTTCACTGGTGCTTTCTTGGGGTTAGCCACTGTAATTTTAGTACCTGCTGCAGCTTATGTTAGTTTCAATGGCGACCAAGAGAAGTTACTAGATACATTTACTGTGGTAAAACCAGCGATTATTTCACACGTAGAACAGCCAACACAATTATCTAACATATTAGAGCATGTTGAAGAAAACAGACCTGACTTAACGTTCCGTGACGTCACAATTATGGGTTACGGTGATCAAAATGCTTTAGTTTATGTATATGGTACCGGTGGCGAACAAATGGGTGGAGAGTTCTTAAGTTATAAAGGAGCTACAGGGGAATATATAAAAAGCCAAGCTAGGTTTGGTCGATTAGAAGGCTTTACTGGAAAAATTCTTGATGCAATGTTCCCTCTACATTACGGTAATTTTGGTGGTGTATTAGTAAAAATAATTTGGTGCATATTAGGAATGATAACAGCGTTATTACCTATAAGTGGACTTATGTTATGGATTGAACGCGGCCTTAATTCTCAACAACCAAATCATAGTCGTCGTACTTATCAAAATTTTAACAAATTATTAATCGGTTCGTGTGGAGGAATTGTTCTAGCTACTGCTGCCTTATTCCCTACCCAACTTATATTAAATAGAGTCATGCATGACCTTGATCACACCAGTGTTATTTTTAATGTTTTCTTTAGTGTCTGGTTAATTGCTCTGATCATTCCTTTTGTTGTGGATTATAAAAAAGCAATTAAACTGATATTTCTACTTATCGCTGGGTTGTTAACAATCGTTATGCCAATGGATGCAATCCTAACGTCTAGTCACATATTTAATGTACTTGAGACTCAACATTTTGTGTCTGTTTCAGTTGACTGGGTTTTATTCTTCTTAGGTTTATTAATGTTGTTCTGCTATAAAAAACTGTTTTCATTATCTAGCGAACATTCAGACAGTAAAGACTCCGAACAAGATGAAACATTAACTGAGGAGAAAGCATAATATGTTATTTTTAGCTTTTGTTACCTCCATAGTTGGTATTTATTTTTTAAATCAAAATGGCTCATACACTCAAAATAAAAAGCACCGCTTAATCTCCGTAATATTTAGTATTACCTCTGCTGTATTGTTTGCTTGTTTATATGGGAGCGCGCGAGGGATCTTTATTTACTTAGGTGTAATATCATTATTTGGGATTGTATTAACGGTAGTTAATACAATTAAGAAAAGCTAAATAAACTCGTCATCGATTTATTTTATGCATAAAAAAACGCAGTAATAACTGCGTTTTTTTAATTTAGAAAACGACTAATTCAATTCTTACTATTTACAGACTACGTCTAAAATCACTTACAACTGTATTTGTTTTCTCAAGAATTTGGCGGCCTTGACGAGATGATTGCGTAATCGCAATAAACAAGATATCAATAACAAATTCCTGAGCAGTTCTGGTTAAAATTGATGAGAGACGAGCTGACTCATCATCCGCTACAGAATAAAGTTTTATATTAGCCATATCAGAAATCGGTGTACTACCAAAACGCGTTACGGATATTATTTTAGCGTTATTACGTTTTGCTTCAGAAACCACATTGATCATTTCTTTGGTGTTACCTGATTCACTAATAGCAAACACTAAATCATTCTCAGATAAGGTAGCGGCATACGCCAATTGAGCGTGAGCATCAGCCTCTGATATTGCCAGCATCCCTAACTTTTGTAACTTGTAAGAAAAGTCTTTCCCTACTAATGCGGAACCACCTAAACCACAAATCAAAATACGTTTTGACGATTTAAGTAAACCAACAGCTTCGATGAATGCTTGTTCATCATTAAGTTTCTGAGTTTCATTCAACACGGATACTTTACTGCTAAGCAATTTATCTGACATTTGGCCAAAACTGTCATTAATGGTTATTTTTCCGTGTAAGTTATTACTCGCTGTTGAAATATTTAATGCGTCAATGATCCCCAATTTAAATGCAGGGTAACCTTTATAGCCCAACTTTTGCGAAAACTTAACAACAGATGACTGGCTAACACCAACAACATTAGCTAGCTCCAGTGAAGATAATTCTCGGATGGCATTAGATGAGTCCAATGCAAATTTAGCTAGTTTTAGCTCGCTACTGGACAACGAGTCTTTGATTGCTTTAATTTTAGAAAATGTTGACATTGCCACTCATAACTATTGATTAATCGATTAAAAATAATTGTAACTCAAAGGTGCTTGATCTTTTAACAATAGTTGCTCTTTTAACTTATATTTAATAATAAGTTATCACATCAAGTTATCGATAAACTAATCCATTAAATATTTTAGTTCACAAATAAAAAATCCCCACCCTAGAGCGAGGATTTTCCTAATTTAACAACGTTATAAATAATACCTAGCTTAGAAGCTTACATTTACAGAAAGCTGTACTCTACGAGGGTTTATTAACGTTTGAGCTTCACCAAATGTAGTGCTTGATACAATAGGGTCATAATTATAACCAGTTTGTTTATCAAATACGTTATACACATCGGCTTTCAACTGTAGTACTAAGTCATTACTTAATGTAAAGCTTTGTGCATAGTTTAAGTCTAACTGCCAATGGCTTGCTTCACGACGGCTCCCAGCTGCTTCAGCATAACGAATAGTGTCACTTGAATAGCCATATAATGAACCGTCCCAAGCTTCCCATACATCACCTGATTGGAATACAAAGTTGAAACCGATATCAGCTTCCCAGTCAGTTGTATAATAACCTAACGCTTTTAGAATATGAGGTCTGTCACCATTTAACTTACCGTATTTGCCATCCCATAATTGGCGACCAATACCGTCAGCTAAGTTAGATGATCCTACAAATAAGTTACCATCAGAAGCCGTGCTAGTAATATCTTGGTCGTAGTTACCAAAGTAATGGCTCCATACATAAGACATATTTAAGTAGAAGTTCTCACCAGTATAGTCACCTTCAATACTCCATTCATAATAAGTATTTTCAGCACCGTCTAGCTCCGCAATTACATAAGTAGAACCACTGCCAATTTGCGCAAGATAAGCATCTAAATTCTCAATATACAAGCCTTTAGCTGCTATATTGTCTGGAACCCCACCAAATGGGCCTTCATAATCATAGCCTCGTGAACCATTCCATGTGTCTTCCCAAGCATGCAGTGCTTTACGTTGACGCCAATGAGTGCGAATAAAGAATTCATTAGAGATATTTTTAGTCATACCAATAGTAAATTCATCTGTACGACGTGCTTTTAAGTCTTCTTGGAACAACTTACCAGATGAACCACCCGCGGTCGTGCTACCAACAGAGTCACCATTTTCATCAAAATAAACGACTTGTGTTGATTGATTATTACGATCCCAAGATGCAGCACGTGCTAATGACGTTGTATCAGGATTATAACTAGCATAGTTAGCAAATACAGTACTATCCGCATCATACGCCCATGTAATACCTAAACGAGGTTGGATCATGTCTGCAAAGTCTAGCTCATACATTTTGTATTTTTCGCCAGGGGCCGCTACATAACCAGAAATAGTAGAAGAGTCCTCTTTCAAACCTTGTCCATACAACACATCATTACTAAGTAGAACACCAAGGTTAAGAGTAAAGTCACCATATTCAATGGTGTCATTTATCTCAATATTAATATTCTCAGATGATGAGGTTAATGGATTTAATTCATTTTCTGACAAACTATTAGAGTATACAGACGCTGCATAATATATTGGTGATGCAGCAACAAAATCAGTATCTACTTCTAAGCCGCCTACATAGCTAATCGTACCCCAACCATTAGAGTTACGAGTTAGAACTTCTGTATTTTCTTTCCACTGAAAACCAAAGTGTAAGTTATGTATCATGTTACCTAATTCAGCTTCATGATCTAATTTTATTTCAAAGCTTTCACGATAGAAGTCTTGGTTATTAAAATAAGAGTAACCACCAACATCACCACCGCCAGTCATCACACCATTTAGTTCATAACCATAAGCGTCAATTAAATCCTGTGCTGTACCATTATCATAGCCAATATCCGTTGTTATTTCAGGTACATAAAAATTACCTTGGAGATCTAAATTATCAAGATCTAATGAGCCATCAACACTGGCGTTAACACTAGAAAAGACAGTATCAGGCCCACCTAAGTTTTTATTCTCAAAGTCACTGTATTGAAAACTTAATGTAGTGTAATCACCTAGAATATAAGAACCATCTAACGTAAAGATTGTCTGAGATACCGAACTTCCCCCTGAGGTTGAATCGGTTGATGTAGAGCCGATAGATTCGCCTTCTACTGTTTTATCAGAATCTCGGTAACTTAAGTTTAATAATAAGTCATCCGTTGGTGCCCAAGTAAATTTAGCAAAATATTCATCACGTTCACTACTGTAATTTTTAACACTACCATAAGCAGTTTCTTTATTATCACGCGTTACAGAAGGTCCGTAATATGAACCGTAAAAGAACAACTCATCTTCAAGTAATGCACCACTTACATTAGCACTAAACCAAGTTTTACTTTCTTTATACGTTTCTGTTGAACTATCTGTAGTTTTTTTATCAGCGGCTAAACTTGCAGGCTCTACACGTAACTCTACACTTGCATGAAAATCGTTAGTACCTGACTTAGACATTGTATTAATTGACATACCACCAGCACGGTTAAAGCCAATTGCTTTAGCACCGCCACGGTCAATTGAAACAAAGGCAACATCTTGAGTAGATGGCTCAGACGCTAAGTTACCGTACATAGGCAAAGAAACATCTACACCATCAAAGCCGTATTTATTATCACGACCAGAACCGCCTGCTGATGGACCTAATGTAGAATTTTCAGAGTATTGAACACCTGGGATAATGGCTAATAATGAACGGTAATCTTGTCCGATTGGAGCACGGTCTAACACGTCTTTACCTAATGAACCACTTAACGATGAGTCACCTTCTCGGCTAACACGAGCACCAATAATTTGAATAACTTCTGTACTACCAGTTGGTGCGGCTTCAAATGCTACGTCAACTTTTGCAGTTTGATCTAATAATACATCTACTGTCATTTGACGAACTGAACCATCGACAGATGTAAATGTTAAGGTATATGTGCCTGGTTTAAGAGCGGGTAATACATAACTACCATCCGCTTTAGTCATAACCGTTCTTGGCTTTGGCATAACATCACTTGATGCTGTAACAGTAACGCCAGAGACTAATACATTAGCAGCCTGCGTTTCCACTTTCCCTTTAATAGCACTGTTCTGTTGCGCCATAACTGGAGAACTCATTAATGCACTTGTGAGCATTAAAGCTGAAATAGATGCAGCTGGAGTCCTTAATATTTTACAGACAACCTGATGCAGGTGCCCCCTTTTGAAATTGTTATTTTTCGTTGACATGTGTTCCACCTTGTTTTTATAAGAATTATATTCGTGTCATTGCTCCAACAAATTCTGTTACTAACACTCTTTTGACGACTGGCATTTCGAACAGTGGCTTTATTTAACAAATATTAACCAATAAGGTCAAGAATAATATTTTCAACAAAGCGAACTTTATTTGTAATAATTTATATTTGTTAATATAAAAAAGATAGCGAATTAATTATTCAAAACAACCAAATGGATAATAAATACAATGCAAACATTAGTATTAACAAGAGCTTTAGTGATATTTTAATTAACTATAATTAATAAATAACTTATTATTTATACAAAAATACATGTAGAATAATTATTCCTTATTATTCTTATTGTAATAATTATTTATTCTAGATGGGTGGCGTTATTATGAAGTTTTTCGTGAAATATCTATTAAAGTGGCACAAGGCTTCTTCACTGGCAAATCGAATATGGCTAACCATTGGGTTAACTGTATTTCTTACTAGTTGCACATCTCTTTCTTTAACTCACATGCAATCTAAAAATTTCAGTCAACGCATTAAATTTTTAGTGATGCATTTTACCGCCATAGATTATCAAAAATCCGTTACCGCATTAGTTGATGAAGGTGGCTTGAGTGCCCATTACCTTATCCCAGAACGCAACGACCCTACATACCAAGATAAAAAATTAGAAGTTATTCAGTTAGTTGATGAGTCAAGTAGAGCATGGCATGCTGGTATAAGTTACTGGCAAGGTAGAAAAGATTTGAATGATCAATCTATAGGAATAGAAATCGTCAATGTTCCAGAGTGCATGCGTGACGAGGCAAATATTCATCTACAACAAGAAAATGGCCCCAACCGTCTTTGCCTTTTCCCTGATTACGATCCACAACAAATAGAATTATTAATCACTTTATCTAAAGATATCCTAGCAAGAAATCCTGATATCTCACCAACAGCAGTCGTAGGTCACTCAGATATAGCACCAACTCGCAAGAATGATCCCGGGCCTCGTTTTCCTTGGTATCAACTTTATCAAAATGGCATTGGCGCTTGGTATGACAACGACACTCTAAAAACATACTGGGAAATGTTTAACGACTCCCCAGCTAGCATAGGTTTAATACAACATGCTTTAAATGTTTATGGTTACGACATTATAGAAACCGGCATTATCGATAGCGCAACGCTCGATACATTATCCGCCTTTCAAATGCATTTTTTACCTTGGTCCGTAAATGGCAAATTAGATAGTAAAACCGCTGCAGTATTATTCGCGTTAATTGATAAATATTTTCCTAAAAAAGTTGATGACTTACTAATACGCTATCAAATCGAAAAACTTCCAGAGCCACCAGTAACTAATTTAAGTTACTATCAAATAAATGATGTTTTTCCAAATATAGAAAGAAGTACACGTGAATGGGTAAATGACCGTGGAATTTTTAAAAGTTATGACGGTGAAGGAGATATTATAATTGATAATGTTAACGCACAAAGTGCTGAGATTTATATTAATGGCAAAAAACTCAACATAGAAACAGCATTACAACCTTATCAACGTTATAACTACTCTTTAGCAAAAAGAACTAAAAACGGAGAGAACACATTACGAGTTGAGAATGTATTGCCTGAGGGCAGCAGTATTCGAGTCATGATCCCGTATCCAAAATTAAAGAAACAATACTCGCCTGACAGTGATAAACGATTTGCAAAAGTAGATAAGCTTATTAATAACGATATAGATACCGGTTTCCCAGGAGCCGTTTTATTAGTCGTAAAAGATGGGAAAGTAATTAAACGTAGTGCTTACGGTTATGCCAGAAAATTTGCTGACGGTGGTCTTCCATTAGAAAAACCAATTAAGATGAAAGCGGATCACCTTTTTGACTTAGCTTCAAATACAAAAATGTTCGCTACTAACTTTGCACTGATGAAATTGGTATCAGAAGGTAAGATTAACGTTAACAACCCTATCAGTAATTACCTAGCTGAGTACCAAGGCCAAGGGCGAGAAAGTAGATTGGTAAGGGACTTACTGACTCACACCGCAGGGTATTCTCCACAAGTGCGTTTTTTCACTAAAGATAATGAATTAGGCCCTGCATTTTTCTCTCAAAATAAGACACAAACTGAACATTTATTATTATCTAAAGTACCATTTGAAATGGGCCGACAAACCAAATCTGTATACAGCGACACAGACTATATGCTGCTAAGTTTGTTAATTGAACGAGTTACCAATAAACCATTAGATTTATATGCTGAGCAGCATATTTATAACCCTCTTGGACTTAGTAACACTCTATTTAACCCGCTACAAAAAGGCTTTAGTAAAAACCAATTTGCCGCAACAGAAATAATGGGTACGACCCGCGGAGGTAAGGTTTACTTCGACAATGTACGTACTCACGTATTACAAGGAGAGGTACATGATGAAAAAGCATTTCACTCTTTTGCAGGCGTTGCTGGTCATGCTGGGTTGTTTTCTACTGTCGATGATTTAGCGGTATTAACCCAGACGTTATTAAATGGAGGTGGTTACGGTAAACACAAAGTCTTTGATCATACCGTTCTCGATAAATTCATTAAACCAGAAGAAAATGATGCTAGTTTTGGTTTAGGTTGGCGCCGCGCTGCTAATGGTCAACGTAAATGGCACTTTGGTCCTTACGCTAGTGCATCCGCTTATGGTCACACAGGCTGGACAGGTACAGTTACCGTAATAGATCCTGAATATGACCTAGCCATTATTTTACTAACCAATGCACGCCACAGTGAAATTGTTGAGCGAGAAGATAAAGATCCAGAATTTGAAGGTAAATTATTTGAAACTGGCAAGTTTGGCAGTATTGTTAGCTTAGTGTACGAAGCCGTACTAGATAACCAATAGGAACATCTGATGTTACATGTATTATCTAAACTTTTAATCTGCTGCATATTAACAATTGGATTAAGTGTATCCACCAATGTGGAGAGTTCGACTTTGAACGAGAAAAAAATACAAAAGATCATGCAACAATTACAAATTCCTGGCGCAGCGATTGGTGTCGTAAAGGATGGGAAAGTAATTGCAGCTCAAGGTTTTGGTGTTAAAACCATAGGTAGTGATGATTTTGTAGATAGTAATAGTATTTTTAAAATAGCTTCAAACACAAAAGCTTTTACCGCTGCAGCTTTAGCGATTTTAGTGGATGAAGGAAAGCTTAGCTGGGAAGGTAAAGTCCTTGATTATTTACCCAATTTTAAAATGCACGACCCTTGGGTCACGGAGCACTTTAATATAATAGACTTACTCACTCATCGTAGTGGTCTAGGTTTAGGTGCTGGCGACTTAATGTTGTGGCCTGAGCCGTCGAGTTTTACTCGCCGACAAGTCTTACATAATTTACGTCACCTAAAACCAACGGGCGAATTTAGAGCTGACTACGCCTATGACAATCTACTTTATATCGTCGCCAGTGAAATTATCCCAGCCGTAACAGGAAAAAGTTGGGAAGAGTTTGTGGAACAAAAAATCATACAACCTTTGTCCATGCAACATTGCTTTGCTGGTAATGTCAGTTTACAAAAACAAAATAACATTGCGACACCTCACGGTATTGTTGATGGAAAATTACAAACTATTATCCGCCCTATTGATCCCGATAAACCAAGTGTTTCAGCACCAGCTGGAGGCATACAATGTAGTCTCAACGACATGCTTAAATGGGTGAAAGTTCAGCTTAACCAAGGTCAAATAACAAACGATAACGCGCTATTTTCAAAAGCTCAGCATAAAATGATGTGGACGCCGCATACCATAATGCCTGTGTCTTCCCGCAGTAAACGTTTAGACAATACCCATCTTAGTGCTTATGGATTAGGTTGGCGTATTAATGACATAGACGGTTATTTACAAGTACACCACACTGGCAGTTTAGCTGGCATGTATTCTTTTGTTAGCTTGTTTCCAGAGTTAGATTTAGGCTTTGTTGTGTTAACTAACCAACAATCAAGCGCAGCTCGTAGTGCCTTAATGTACACCGTAATGAAACCGTATTTAGGAGATGGCAATACAGATTGGCTCGCGATATTTGCACCTAAAAAGCCAGTGAATAAACCGGTATCTAATGCATCACATGAACTAACCCAAAAGTATGTTCTAACGAATACATCCAGTTCTGAATTAAACGCCTATATTGGTACTTATCAAGATGCATGGCTAGGACAATTTATTATTGAACCAAGCACACAAGATAAAGAAGCAAACTTACGTATTCGTTCATTACGCGTTGAAAAATTTGTTGGGGATTTATATCTGCACAACAGTAAAGATAGTTTACTAATACGTTGGGACGATCGTAGTTTGGAAGCTGACGCAATTATTAACTTTAAACGCGACAAACAAGGAAACGTCACCGGAATGACCCTATTACCTGCATCAAAAAATATTGATTTCAGTTATGACTTCCAAGATTTAGACTTTACAAAGCTCTAGATAGAGTCATGTCCATTAGCATAACGTGAATAATCTAGCTTGAATTAACCTAGCTCGCTTAATAGCCTAGCTTGAGTTTAGCTTCAAATATGGCTCTTAACTGTAAGATGCAATAAACGACAACGCCTTACCAACCAGCAAACCGCCACCAGTTCCAACAATATACCCTATCATTGCCATTAACACTCCAACAGGAATGAGTGACTTTGAATAAGATGCAGCTAAAATAGGCGCAGAAGCAACACCACCAATATTCGCAAGGGAAGCTACACCACAAGTAAATAAGTCTAACTTTAACCATTTCGCCATAATCAACATAATGACGCCATGAAACAGCAAAATCATTAACCCTAACAAAATATATATTGGTGCTTGGGTAAGTTCGGCTAAGTTTGCACGTGACGCTATCAAAGCAATTATTAAATACAACATCAGCATAGACAATTGGCTGGCTCCAGCCATTTTTCCTAACGGTGTTAATGCGCCAATGACACCAGCAAGCGTCACAAGTAATACAGTCCAAGCCGTTGTTGTGAAATAAGCCGAAGTAGGCAACCATAGTGCAGTACTTTGGGCTAAAGCAGACACTAACAAAGCCGACGCTAACAAGATTAACAAGTTACCCGCATCTACCGGTTTCTGTTCTTTTTCTATATTAATGTTGGCACCTATTTGTTTTAACAATTCGCTGTCGGCTTTTACCCATTTGTTAAACCGTTTAGCATGGGGCACTAAAGCTAGTAAAAACATAACCCATAACGCGTAATCAATTGAGTCTATTAACAAGGTATAACCCATACTCGTGTCAGGTACATCTAATGCCAACTGAATCGCGACCATATTACCCGTGCCACCCATCCAACTACCGCTTAATGCAGCAAGCGTTTTCCATGCGTCGGCCGGTAAGTAATGTTGAAATACAGTAAAAGCCAATACAAAAGCCACACCGATACTTATAGCAGCAATGAAAAACGCGAGTAATACACGACCTCCTAGTTGTTTGATTTGTCTTAAGTCAGCATCAAGCAACATCAAAAATATCATCGCAGGCAGTAAATTATTCCGTAACATTTTATAGGCGTTGGTGATCTCTTCCGTCTTTTCCCATACCCCAAATGTAGAGCACAGCATCACCACAAAATATAGAGACACAACGGCTGGTAAATACTCAAATAAACGCCACCTTGTGGAAGTTTCCAGAAGTTTTAAACTTCCAGCAATAACGAATAAAGCAGTAACGTAGATAAATGAACTGGTGATCAAAATGATGTTCCTTGATTTAACAAACCGCTGCATTGCAGTAGAAATAATTCAAACGACAACGCAAAACGATGCTGAATACTATTTGTCTTAAACGTCAGAAATAGATAAAACTATTTTTTCACTTTTAAAAATAACTCTTGTTGAAATAATTATTCTATTTATACTAAAACTCAAGGAATATAATATTACACGAGATAAATAATGAACAGCAATAAACTATTTATATTGCAACGCGACTGATATCAGAAGAACGGAATGTAAATTTTGTTATTAAGCGTTATTGGGAATGTGTAGATTTAATAGATAAGTCTGCTCAATTACCGCATAGTAGATGTTTCGCAGATCTAAGCAGTTACTGCAGTAAGCATAGGTTCAGTTTTAAATTCATATCTCGACTACAACAAAAATGAGTTATTACCATGTTAAATATAGTGAAAAAACAAACACATAAAACTCACAAACTTTATCGCAATTTACAATGTCTCATTTTATTATCAGCACTAAGTGCTTGTAGTAGTGTCACTACAAATAATAAAACAATTACAGAGATCACAAGCCAGCAACTAAATGCTCAACACTGGCAAAATAAACTAGATAATAACGGGGTTATGTCGATGAAAAATAAAGATATCGCTGCCTTCAACCAGCAATTGTTTGACACTGACCCTCATGTGGTAAAGCCATTAACAACACCAAATAATTTCAGTAAAAATGAACTAATTGCTAAAATTCAAAGTATTAGCAGCATTCCTAAAAGTGCTCGTTTTTATGAAAATGGTGCTCAGCTTACAGCCCAAGAGTTCAAAGTTTACACTGACAATCTGAATATTCAGGGAGTTAAAGATAACAATAAAGTGCAATTTGGCCTAGTGACTCAACGCTCTGCACTACGAACCTTCCCTACTTTAGATCGTGTGTTTAACAAAGGAATGGATTTTGATTTAGACCGTTTTCAAGAAACCGGTGTATTTCCAACAGAACCAGTAGCGATTTTACATATAAGTACTGACGGTAAATGGCTGTTAGTACAAAACTACAATTACTTAGCTTGGGTGCAGCGCAGTGACATTGCTATTGGTGATAAACAAGAAATACAAACATATTTAAATCACCAAGACTTCTTACTAATTTCAGGGGCAAAAGTACTGACTAGTTATGTGCCTAATGAACCAGAGATATCACAAGTACAATTAGACATGGGCGTTAAAATTCCATTATTAAGCAGCACTGAACAACATGGTGAATTATATGGTCAAAGCACAGCCGGCAGTTATGAAGTAAAACTACCTGTACGAAATAAAGACGGTAGCCTTAGCATCAAAGTCGCGTTAATTGGTCGTACTCAAGATGTTCAAAAAGGTTACTTAGAATACACTCCAGAAAACGTAATAGCCCAAGCTTTCAAATTTTTAGGCGAACGCTACGGCTGGGGTCACGATTACAACGGACGTGATTGTACTGGTTTTGTTGGTGAGATATATAAAACCTTTGGCATCCTAATGCCTCGTAACTCTGGCCAACAAGGTAATGGTAAATACGGTACTAATTTCCGCTTTGATAAGAATAGCGACCGTGCGAGTAAAATGGCGGTAATAGAGAAATTACAAATTGGTGATCTTATCTATATTCCTGGTCATGTTATGGTTTATTTAGGACAAGAGAACAATCAACCTGTTGTTATTCATGATGTAAAAGGCTTAGCTTATTGGACACCAGAAGGTGAGTTTTATGAAGGTGTATTAAACGCCGTTTCTGTGACCCCTTTGATCACTTTACATTTAAACGAAACCACAACGTATATAGATAAAATTTATAATATTAAGCGTCTTACTCTCAACAATGTTGAAGGCCACTAACCACTATGAAGATCACAGCAATCCGTTTTGCAAAATTAGAAGTTCCGTTAGTTACTCCGTTTAAAACAGCCATGCGTACGGTACAAAGTATTACTGATCTTGTGGTAATAGTAGAAACCGATACAGGAGTATTAGGTTACGGCGCGGCTCCAGCAACTCCAGTCATCACAGGTGATACTCATGGGTCAGTGTGCTATGCAATTACCAATGTTATCGCACCGCACATTATTGGAATGGACGTTGAAAATCTAAATGCAATTTGTCATAAAATCCAACATGCTATTGTTGCCAACAGTAGTGCCAAAGCTGCTGTTGAAATAGCTATTTACGATTTATGGGCTAAGCGTTTTGATGCGCCTTTGTATAAAATGTTAGGTGGCGGTACACCTCAGCTAACAACAGATGTAACCATCAGTGTTGATCATATAGACAAAATGCTGACAGACGTTAATCTCGCTATAAAACAAGGCTTCGATACATTAAAAATTAAAATTGGTACCGATATAGAGAACGACATAGAACGAGTACATTCAATCTATCAAGATGTTGCTAAACGAGCCATTATTAGATTAGACGTTAACCAAGGTTGGACAGCTAAACAAACTGTTTATGCTATCCAAAAATTAGAAAACTTGGGTGTTGAGCTAGAATTAATCGAACAGCCAGTAAAAAGTAACGACCTTAATGGTTTACGTTATATAAGCGAACGTATCACCACCGCAGTTATGGCTGATGAAAGTGCATTTTCACCGCAACAAGTTTTACATTTAATCCGCACTGGCGCTGCCGATATTATTAATATTAAATTAATGAAATGTGCAGGACTAAGCCAAGCAATTAAAATTGCTGATTTAGCAGAGTTACATAACATTCCTTGCATGATAGGTTGTATGTTAGAAGGCAGTGTTAGTGTTGCTGCAGCAGCTCACTTAGCGGTCGCAAAATCATCAAGTATCTCTTTAATCGACTTAGATGGACCCGCATTAGGACAATATGATCCAGTAGTTGGAGGCGTTGATTTTAGCTTATCTAACATTAAATTAGGCCAAGGCGCAGGTCTTGGTATTGAAAACATTAACAATTTACAGGAACTAGTATGGCCTTTTTAAATTCACGTTACACCGTTATGGGAACGCTAATGTTATTAACCAGTTTACTCAGCGCTTGCGACTCAAAACCTGACAAGGCTCAACCTTTGTTACAGAGCCTGAACACCAAACAATTAGTTGTAGTGGTATCCGACGATTGGGATGCCACAACCGCAACGCTGCAAAAATTTGAATGGATTAATGATACTTGGCAAGAAGTAGCTTCGGCTTTCCCTGTTAATTTAGGTCGTACTGGATTGGCATGGGGTTTAGGTCTTCACCCTACCCAGACTGGGTATTATAAAAAAGAAGGGGACGGAAAAGCCACAGCAGGAATATTCGATTTAAGCACTACCTTTGGTTATTTACCTGACGCAGTTACAGATATGCCATACCAACCTATGTCAGCCAACCATTATTGTATGGATGTCAATCAATCCCCTTTGTACAACCAAATTGTTGACGAAAATACAGTAGGTAAAGAAGCAGTTGAAGGCTCAACTGAACCAATGCGCCGAGACATTCACAAAGAAGGTCAAAGCATTTATAAAAAAGGCATAGTGTTAGACCATAACCCAGAAAACATTAGTGACAAAGGCAGCTGTATTTTCTTGCATTTATGGTTTGGACCAGAAGTTCCTACTGCTGGTTGCACATCAATGGAAGAGCCTAAAATGGATCAATTACTTGCTTGGTTAAAGCCAGAGAAAAATCCTCGCTACTTAGCGTTACCAAAAGATGAGTACAAGAAAAAGCAAGCTGAGTGGGGCTTACCAGCGCTTTAAATTAAGCGCATTTTTTTGTTAGGTAAATGAATGCTCGTAATATGTTAGTTAGCTTTACGCTATTAGACTGAACGCTACTAGATTCGATTAATAGTTGTGAACCAAGCTGTTTGTTATAACCAGACTAATGCTGACAACTGCAATTACGTTGATGTTTGTCGGTCTTACCAATACCTGGGTTAAACGTATTGGTTGGGTCGAGTGTTAGATAAAAGTCTTTTAACGTTTGTTCTGCTTCATATAAATGCCCGACATTATGCTCTGCTGGATACTTAACACCACGTTGATTTAACAACTCAAGCATTCTGTTTTTTACTTTTTTAGGATCGGATCCTTTTTTCAGAATATAGTCCTGGTGGAATACGTGACAGAAAAAGTGACCATAATAAAGCTTCATTTCTAATTGCTGATCTAAGTCTTCTGGCAGTTGCTCTAACCAATCAATATCATCTCGTCTTAATGCAATATCCAAAGACAATAAATCACCAACATCTTCTTGGTATAAAGTGTGATAACGCATTGCAGCACCCGCAGCAGCAAAACGATTTAGTACTGCGGCTTCGGTTTCTTTTGCATCACATTCAAAAAAGTCGCCTTCATGCTCTGCAAAAAAATGGGACAAATGAGTCTTAGCCTCTTTTATTCCTTGCCCACTCATTTTCAAAATCAGATGGTGATCGTATTTAGCTCTATATTGCAAAATACGTGAAGGCAAATGTTGTGGAAAAAAAAGACTGGCCAGCTGCATAACCCAATCAGTTAAATGACTAGATACAAAAGGCAGTGATTTACACAAACCATCCACTCTAGCTTTCAAAGCAAACAGTTTTGGTAGGCGATCTGTACCTAGGTGTTTTACGCTCAAAAAAGTATCTTTACCGTATTTAGCTGACACATCAAAAATATCTTTATGTAAGTACTCACCAACTTCAGGCAGATTTTGATACTTTTGTAAAACGTCTCGTCTAAATCTGCCTAATACTAAGGGATCATTAGTGCCGAGATAAAATGTTTGTTCCTGCTCAGCAACTTCAAACGTATCTAACCTAACCGCAAAAACCGCTAACTTACCTGCACACCCACTGGCTTCAAATAACCGCCTTGGGTCGGCATTAAAACGACTTGGGCTGTCTTCATTAACTTGACGAACTCGTTGTTGATATTCGGTATCCGAACATTTTGCATCACTCGACATTAAGTTGTCTTTGGTAAAATTACCATTTGCTAAGTTAGTTAACATTTGTTCTGGCGTTTCACCTAATTCAATACCTAAGTGATTTACTAGCTGTAACTCACCTTGTTCTGTTACTTTGGCAAACAACGCCATCTCTGTGTAAGCAGGCCCACGTTTAATTAATGCTCCGCCAGAATTATTCGCAATACCGCCAACCACAGATGCCCCCAAACATGAAGAACCAATAACAGAATGAGGTGTGCGCTTAATCGATTTCAGTTTTTTTTCTAAACTAAATAAAGTTGCACCGGGGAAGCTTAGAACTTGTTGACCTTGTTCTAGCAAATAAACCTTATCCATTGCCAGTGTATTAATGATCACTATAGGTCTGTCGTAATCATCACCGCTAGGTGTCGAGCCTTCTGTTAAGCCTGTATTAGCAGCTTGCATAATGATGATAGCTTTGTGTTTAACGCACACTTCTAATGCTTGATAAAACATTAATAAGCTTTGGGGTTTTATAACAGCCAGCGCATCGCCGCCGCCTGTTCGCCAACCAAAACGAAACGGTCGTGATTTTTGTTTATTTATAATAATTTGACTTTGACCTACAACGTCTTCAAGTCGTTGCTGTAACTGCTGATGCGTCATCGTGTTACTTTCCTAACTGTGATCCAACTTCTGTAACCAGAAACTAAATATGAAACAAGCGAATAGATATGGATTGATTTTAAGTGAATAAAATAAAAAGGCTAGAATATATTATTCCGACTTTTTAATTATTATGAATAAACAAAGAAGGAGTTACTCAATTATTCTTTAATATTTAATACGTGTTTTAAGCCATCGTCAGCTGGAGCGTTTTCCGGGACTTTATCTCGGTCTGGATTTAATTGCAGTTCAAGATGATCGACTTGCTCTTCCAGGCTAATGATTTTACCATTTTGCTTAGATACTCGAGTTACCAAACCATTGATAATTTTTTGTTTAATTGACTCTTTAACCCTAAGTGGTAACACATCAAATAAGTCACGGGTTACTCTAAGAGCAATGATGTCGGTTATCGCCTTTACAGAAGCACTTCTTGGTTCATTGCAAATAAAGCCAACTTCACCAATAAAGTGACCTGACGTAGTAGTAGCTATGAACTGCTTATCTACTGATATTTCTGCTTCACCGTTTAAAAGAATATAAAAATCAGAATCAAGTTGATCTTGCTTAATGAACACTGATCCCTGCTCAATTAACACAACAATATTAGGGATATTAGCAACCGTTTGCCTGTCATGCGGTTCCAAACTTTTGAATAATGGAACTCGATTTAAGAACTCTAGTAGTTTTAATTTTGAAATATTACTTATTTTCTTCATGTCTTTATGCTTTTATCTACGTCAATAAATCCGTTGAGTTGCAAACATAAAACAACAATGTCATTACCGTTAACTGCTTAACACCTCGGCAATGACTTATTTATATTGGCTTTAAATTTAGAGTTTAATTTTATATTTACCTTTACTGTCCATTTTACCAAGGAAACCAACTCCTTGATGCACAACAGCTGGTAAACTCACGTCTGGTTTTACAAATCCGTCAAAACTGTATTTTTTACCTGATTCAACAACTGCACTACCTTCAAGTCCTAACAAATTTTCACCATCAAATTTGGCAACTAACTTATTGTCTTCACATAATAATGTAGACGTTATTGTCCCGAATGAAATAGGGCCATCAATATCAGTGCCTGCTTTCACCCAAACAAACTCACCAGCCATTTGTTCACAAACTGGCTTGCCTAGCTGAAAAATATCAATACTCGTGATCAGTCTTCCATTAATCACACTGACAGGTAAAGGTAAAAATGGTTTTACTCCACTGGCTGGCATTCTAAATACAAAATCTCGCACTTGAAGCCCTGTCAAACCAGAGGAAATTATACCTCGGCCACTTAATTGACCGCTATTTCTAGCGTTTCCAAACTTAATATCGAAACCTAAATTACCATGAAATAAACTGCTTAGTTCAAACTGCCAATGAACATTTTCAAACAACATTTTATTCACTTGTATCGTTTTAACATCGCCCTGCCAAATAGAGCCTGACAAACCTTGATAGGCAACATTTTTAGGGATAGGTAATGAACTGACTACTAGGCTAATTGGAACTAATACGGCAGTAAAAATCACAAAGCTAATTATAAATAATACCGCTAACTTAATTTTACTCATTTATTCTCGTCCCAAATCTAGTCGTCTTATCTTCACTACGCCTAATGAGTCGGCTTTAGAAAAATCAATATTTTGAACGTTAATACTATGTTTTGTCTCTAACTCAGTTAACCAATTCATTAAGTTATTAAATCCAATTTCATCAATCCCAACTTTAACTAAATCATCTTTTTGTGGCTGAATACGCTCTACCAACACATTATATCTTTTTGCTGTTGAGTTAATAACTTGTGTAATTGACTGTTTATTCGACTGTGTTTTTCCAAGACTTTTATTTGCTTGTTGTATCACAGTAATCTGTTGTTTAGCCCAACTGTTCAGCTCTATTTGTTGAGTGAGTTTTTTTTCTGATTCGGCTACATTCTTATTAATTGTGGTTACCAGAATAATGACCAAAAACAAAATGAAAAACAAACTAGCTAGTTTAATTAATTGTTTCTCACTTTGAGTTTTACTATTAAGCCAAGTGTTTATTGTTTGTTTTAATTTATCCATATTTACTTAGCCTCCTGTATGCTTAACGAGCCAGCTACTGTACTACCTTCATTATTTACCGCACCTTGTTTCACTTCTAATCCTAACTTTTCAATATCAGTTTTAAACAGTTCAAATTGTTGGAAAGATGGTGCGTTTGCATTTAATCTAAGTTCGCCACGATTATAGTCATAACGAATAGAATCTAAATTAACATCTGGCGTTTTTTTGAACACTGGTGTCAACCTCGTCATAAGCTCAAGAAAACCGGTAGTAGTGGTATTTGACTCTCCACCTACAGCTGCAACTTTACGCTTTAATTGAGTACGTAAAACATTCATTCTAAGTTTTTCTTTTGGAAACGCTTCTTGATACATTTGTCCTAATTCATTTTTTGCTACTTCAAGATCACTCGTGGCGGATTGCCATCTGGCAATGGTCATTACAAACTGAATAGTAAGCGTAATGATCAGAAAAGCTGCAGCTGGACGCCATAAAGCCCAATTTTTACTAACCGCTTTTTTCTGGGCAAAGTCACCCTGTAATAAATTCCACTTAACGCTCTCAGCCTGCTGAGCTAATAATAACATTGGCAGTTCTTGCTCTGCTGCTGTGATATTAACTTGTTCTGACTCTATTAAATTTGCTGTGAGCTCTGACGGTAATGGCGAAAAATAATTTACTTCAATATTAGGATTTGTTGTTTCTGATTTTACATCAGACGTTAGACTGTTCGCCGATAACAGTTTTTCAAAATACATAGGCAGCCAGCTGTTAGGTAAAAATAAGCCGCGCCAAGCACTTTCTCTTATTAACCAACCATCTGCATATTCTAAAATTGAGATACTTTGACTGTCTTCATCGAATTGCGTAGATAAATTAGGTAGACATAACACATCAGGTAACATGCGTTTTACTGAAATATTCGCTTGTGCCAATAACGATAACCAATTCTGTAGTAACGAATTTTTTACAATAGCGATATTGACCCAATGTTGCTCTACGCTTTTATCATATCCCGTTTCCTCAATAGCAAAGTGTAAATTTTCTATGTCTTCGGCCAATTCATCTTCTAGCATAAACGGTAATGCTTTGAGTAACTGGCGAGTTGGTTTACTCGGCATAAAATGGCGATGTAATCGCACATCGGCACTATCAACTAATACCGTGACATGACGACCTTTGGCATATTCAGTTAATACCGATAAATTATCTTGGTGCTCCAGTTCCCCAGATACAATGATTTCTTTTGTGGCTTGTGACCAAACCAACCAAGGGATACAACTTGAGCTCTGACTACTCAGTCTCAGTATTAGCTTTTCGCTCAATTTTTCCTCCAAAACGACGTGCTATAACATTGGCGTTATATTTTTCATCTAATTGAAACACACTCGTCAACTCGAATTTAATTTCATTAAAATAGGCGTTAGTAACTAGTCTAAAAAAGCTACTACTCACCGTAAATTGACTCTTATCTAGTGTTGCTATATTTGATAAAGAAGAAACTTGAGTCAATGCAAAAAACTCATCAACTGAATCAAACCCATCTTCCGGACGTTCTAATAGAATTTCATCAACTTTAGTACGATCAACATCTAACATTGCCATTAAAAACTCTGGGGCTTCTGTACTTATGGTATTGATATTAACCTTTAACTCTTCACTATTTGGTATTACACATACTTTGTTTATAAGTTGACTGATCACTTCAATATCAAATCCATAAATCACTCTTAACTCATTCTCATGAGCCAACATTGAGTTAGCACTTAAATATGGAAATGAAAGACCTGTGTACATATCACCATCATAACCAACAGCTCCTGATGGATAATTGTCGTTATCCAGCCAATCATATAAATTAGCCGCTAAATCTTCATGACTAGATTCTGATTCAATGTCTAAGTTTGACAACACACGAACAAATAATTCCATACGTTGTGTTTTTTCATCATCCGTAATATCTGAATAATATAAGCTGTTTAAATTAAAACAGGATGACAAGTCGATTATTTTCCCTTCAATTAGACCATCATCTACGGGGAAAACCATATCCGTCATTGCCCAGGGTTGATCTAAATTAAAGACTCCCTTGTCGTCTTCGGCTGTTCTCTTTAACAAAGCTTTTACAAAGTTCTCTGAACTAATGGCATACCAGTAAGCTTGTTGGCGCTCCAATATATTTTGCACACGCTGTACTTGAAATTTTTGTGCCGATAGAATCTCTGTCGCTAATATAACGCATAAAGCAACAGCCAGTAAGACAGATATGAGAGCCACACCTTTTTGTTTTCTTGGTAAGGGAGCTTTATTAAGCTTTAATTTACCCACCATTCGACGTACTCTCTTTTGTAGTTTTTATAATAAGAAAGCTACGTTCAATCAAGCCAAAAGTATCTGTTTTTAATACTAACTTTATTGCTACCGGTAATTGTTTTGTTTCTTCGTCTTCGAGCTCTTCTTCCCAACTGCCATCGACATAATATAATAATCTTAATTCTTTAACGCCATTTAGCAGCACTTGTACTTTAGGCTCTGTTCCGTATTCATTGTCTACAAAGTTGAAGTAAAGTCGTTCCAGCCTATTTTCGATTAATCGATAAGCAACTAATTGCAATTCGCTTCTAGGTAAAACCATAACTGGATTAGTCCAGCCGTCTCTAACAAAAGTAAAACCTATCGCTTCTGAATCAAATAAGTACTCACTGGCATGGAAAAACGAACCATCAGATTCCTCACCGTTTATTCTTACTTTACGTTGAGCTAATTGAGTAAAATCATTTTCCATGATCACAAAAGCACGTTGTAAATCCGTCATCTGTTTGTTTTGATTAATAACCGTTTCGTGTCCATTTACTGTGGTATTGATCACCGAATACGTTGCAACACCTAACATGGCAAATATTGCTAAAGACACCAAAACCTCTAACAATGTAAAGCCACGTTTAGTTTTGATTCTATGTTTACAGTTCATCGTGACAACCCCTCTTCAGCATTAGGGTTGGGGCTAAGATAAGTAGTTAACGAATAAATTGAAAATGACATGTCTTTGTTGGCTGAAACGGAAACTGTTATGGCTCGTAAATCATCATCTTCAGTTTTGACTACTTTTTGCTGCCAATACCATTTTTTCCCAGCGAGTTCTGCTTCGCCTTTTTCTTTATCTTTTGGTGGCCATTGTTGAGCAACTTGTAATTCGACTAGACGATTATTAGCAACCCAAGAGGCAAATGTCATTTCCTCTATTTGCCCTAAGTTATTTGATGCCGTACCCACTACTCCCAAAATAGCACTGGCAGAATACGCAAATATGGCTAACGCCAATAATAATTCAATTAACGTAAAACCTTTTGATGAGTGTTTGGTTTGCAACTTACTCACGTTATAATTCTTCTATTTGTTGCGGATCAAAAACTAATACTGGTGTTATAAACTCACCTCTTACTTTAAAAGTAATTGGTGTTTCAAAACCATCGTCGTAACTGATATCAAGATCAAAAGGGGAAATTTCACCGGACGATAAAATAAAGATTTGAGGGAAAAACATTTTCTTTTCTTCATCTGTTTCGGCGCTTGCTTCTTCAAGCTGTTCTTCATCAATCCATTTAACCGCGCTTAACAGGTTTTCTTCTTGCCACTCTAAACCATCTAGAGTTAATTCCATTTTTATATCTTCATCAAACTCGCTTTCAATAAACGGAGGCTCAACGATAGGCTCCCATTTTTCACCATTAAACATTAAAAAGGCATAACTTGTATCTGTGATAGAAAACCCTAATAAAGTATTGTTTAATACGGCATATTCACTGGCTAAATTAATTAACGCAGCTACTTTTTTGCTTTGCTGATCAACTTGATCAAATGGCTCTTGGGTTAAATTTGGGAATTTAACTGTACTGACAATAAGAGCCATTAGCATGATAACAAGCATCAACTCAAAAAGAGTAAAACCTTTATGTTTGTTCACTTGTATATCCTTGCCAGATGGGACTCATATTAAGAAAGCGAGGTCTAATTCACAAACTTCGTTATATAAGTTATTTAGACCTAGAGTAATAGTTACGTAATAAAAGGCGTATTATAAATAGTCTTTTACGTTCCAATTACCAATATCATCTTCTGTTCCTGCTTCGCCATCTGGACCGATTGAAAACAGATCATATTTACCCATTTCACCAGGGCTAACTAATTGATAATCATTACCCCACTTGTCTTGTGGTAATTCATCTAAGAAACCATTGGCTGGGTAATTACGCGGAATTGGCTCAATTTCTGGAGCAGAAACTAATGCTTCTAAACCTTGCTCTGTCGTTGGGTATTGACCAGCTTTTAATTTATATAAATCTAAAATCGATTCTATATTTTTAATCTCTATAGCCGTGCTCTGAACTTTTGCTTCGTCGGCATTATCCATTAGATTACCGACAACAAGTGATGCCATCATGCCCAAAATAGCAATAACGATCATGACTTCTAAAATGGTAAAACCGTTTTGAGTTGTTTTTGTTTTTTTATTTAAGCTTTTCACTTTGTACTCCGTTTATCTTAGTAAAATTATCTACATTTTTAATTAACTTAAACACCAGCTAAGTTATTCATTTGCATAATTGGCTGCATAATTGCCATAACAATAAACATTACCATTCCGGCCATGACTGCAACAATTAATGGTGTTAATAAACTTAAACTTATTTTTAAACTGGCGTCTAATTCGTTGTCTTGATTATCAGCACAACGCTTTAACATTTGCTCTAACTCACCCGATTTTTCACCACTACCAATCATGTGTATCATCATAGGTGGAAATGTTTTTGAATGGCTCAGTGCTGCTTTTAATGATGAGCCCTCCCTTACATTATCTGATGCTTCTAATACTGCTTTTTTTATAAATGTATTGGATAAAACCTGCCCTGATATTTTCATACCTTCAAGGATTGGTACGGCACTGGAAGTTAAAATACTTAAAGTACGTGCAAAACGTGCGGTATTTACCCCAACGATAGCTTTACCAACTAAAGGTAATTTTAATAATGATTGATCAAATTTCAATCGCACACTAGGACGTTTTAGCATCCGTTGAAATATCACAATCCCTGCAACAACAAAAATAGCTAAGTACATGCCATAATTAATAATAAAGTCACTTAACGTTAATAAGAATTGCGTTGAACCAGGTAACTCCTGACCTGATTTTGTCACTTGCCCGACAATTTGAGGAACAACAGACGCCAATAAAAACGTTACTATGCCAATGGCAAATACAGTTAGCATTATTGGATAAACCATTGCTTGGGTTAATTGAGATTTTGTTTCTTGACGCTTTTCAGTGTAATCAGCAAGTCGATTTAAGACTTCATCTAAATGACCTGACTTTTCACCCGCAGCCACCATAGAACGAAACAAATGGTCGAATATGTAAGGAAATTCTTTCATCCCTTCGGCCAAACTATAACCCTCTACAACTTTAGAACGAATGGCCATCACTGTACGTTTTAATCTAGGTTTATCACATTGTTCAGCGACCGCTAATAATGCCGACTCTATCGTCAATGCAGAACCGACTAAAGTAGCAAGTTGACGAGTAATAAGTGCTAAATCTGAAGCTGATATTTTAGCTTGGAATAATGAAATTCCAGCTTCAGTTTGTTTTTCGTTTTGACTAGCTTGGCTAATATCAATGGGAATGAATCCTTTTTCCCTTAGCTGCTGACGAACTTGTTTCGCTGTGTCAGCTTCTAATATGCCTTTTTTAGATTTGCCTTTGCTATCTAGGGCTTTGTATTCAAACGCCGCCATTAGTTATCCTCGCGGGTAACACGTAACACTTCTTCTAATGTTGTGACCCCAGCTAATACTTTACCCATACCATCATCTCTAATGCCTGGCGCATGTTGACGAACATATTTTTCAATCGACTGTTCGCCTTGTCCGTTGTGAATATGTTCACGTACCACTTCATCAACAACGAGTAACTCATGAATTCCCACTCGGCCACGATAACCTGTGAAATTACACTTATCACAACCTTTTGGATGATAAATAGTACGGTCATCATCGCTAGCTAAACCTAGCATTTGCTTTTCTGCTGCATCAGGCGTGTAATCAATTTTACAACTACCACATAAGGTTCTAACTAAGCGTTGTGAAATAACAGCTAACAAACTTGATGATAATAAAAACGGTTCTACTCCCATATCTTCCATACGAGTAATCGCACCAGATGCGGTATTGGTATGTAATGTGGAAATAACTAAGTGACCCGTTAAACTGGCCTGAACTGCAATTTCTGCAGTTTCTAAATCTCGAATTTCACCTATCATCACAACGTCTGGATCTTGGCGTAAGATAGCGCGTAATCCTCGAGCAAAGGTCATATCAACTTTAGTATTAACTTGAGTTTGACCAACACCAGCGAGTTCATATTCCACCGGATCTTCTACCGTTAAAATATTTCTGTCTTTGCTATTTATATTGGTAAGGCCCGCATACAAGGTCGTACTTTTACCTGAGCCTGTTGGCCCTGTAACTAAAATAATTCCGTGAGGTTTACGTAGCAGTTCAGCAAATTTTTGTTGATTAGCAGGTGTCATACCTAAATCTACTAAGTCTAATCTGGCGTTATTTTTGTCTAACAAACGCATAACCACACGTTCACCATAGGACGACGGCATAGTTGATACACGTACATCAATAGCACGACCTGCAATCCGTAATGATATACGACCATCTTGCGGAATACGTTTCTCAGCTATGTCTAAATGCGCCATAACTTTTATTCTGGAGACAAGTAAAGAGGATAATTTACGATTTGGGGACAACACTTCACGTAATACACCATCAACACGAAAGCGTATTACGAGCTGCTTCTCAAACGTCTCAATATGAATGTCAGAAGCTCCTTCTTTTATCGCCTCTGATAATGTTGCATTGATCAGTTTAATGATAGGTGCGTCATCTTCACCTTCAAGTAAGTCTTCCGTTCCTGGCATTTCTTCAGCAATTGAAAATAAATCAACTTCGTTACCTATGTCTTCCATAAGCTGTTGAGTTTCAGAAGCATTACGCTGATAACTTTGCTCAAGTTCTGTATCAAATTCATCGTCTGAAATAGTAGACGCTGGTAATACAAAACCTAGAAAACGACGAACCTCAATTAACGCATGCATTGAGGTAGCTGCTTTAATTAACATCCTTGGCTTATCTTGCTGATAAGATATTAAAATACCGAAACGTTGAGCAAAACCAAACGGTAAGCGTTTAATTCCTGAGTCGTCATCAACACAAGAGGCGTCCATTTCAACGTCGGTACTTTTAGATATAAAAGTTTGAGGTTCTACTTCTGACATTAGTTGTCACCCTTGCTCTCATCACTCTTACTTTCATCATCCTGCTCGTCTTTATCGTCCGACTTTAAATCTTTTAATGCATTGGGTTGCTTTTCATTTAAATACTCTTCAAAAGACGGCGGTAACGCAATTGATTCATCCCATTCACCTAACACTGGATGACTAGTAAACGGCATTAATTCAACACCATCTTCTTCACGTTCTATTTGAAGCGCACGCATATGATTATATTTTCGACGGCTTTCACCAACTAAATCATCACCTTCTCTGATGATTACAGCTCGGATAAATACCATCAAATTACGCTTACGCTTTGTCGTGCTCGTTGATCTAAATAAGTGACCTATATAAGGGATATCACCAAGTAGTGGAACTTTAGATACACTTTCTTGTACATCTTCATCAATTAAACCACCTATCACAATAGTGGCACCATCTTCTGCTAGTACAGTGGTTTTAATAGAACGTTTATTAATACCCAAATCAACCCCAGTTGCACCACTCACACTAGACACTTCTTGGTCAATTAATAACTGAACTGCTGTGCCTTCATTTATTTGTGGGGTGACACTTAACTTAATCCCGACCTCTGTACGCTCAACGGTTTGAAATGGATTTGCGTTATTGCTGCCTGTTGATGCACCTGTAATAATTGGTACTTCTGAACCCACTAAAATAGAGGCTTCTTCATTATCCAGAGTAGTGATAGAAGGTGTTGCTAGAACATTAGAATTAGTATCATTACTCACCGCCTGAATAACCGCTCCCCAACCATCTTTAATGATGCCAGTAGCAAAACCACTCATACCACTAAGTATCGTAGCCAGAGCTGTGTAATCACCTTCTTCTGTCGTCGATAATACTGAGCCGATAGTTTCGCCATCATCATTGGTGTTGTATACAATAGTTTCAGTTGTGGTCTCTCTAGCATCATAAGCAGCACCCGCAATTGAAGATACAGGGGTAACTGCCCCGTTATTAAACTGGGTAAAGCCAATGTCTTCACTGCCCCATTGCACACCTAAGTTAATACCTTCACTTTCATACACTTCCACTATGATGGCTTCAACTAATACTTGTTGGCGGCGAATATCTAGCTGGCGAATAATCTGTTCTAAAGAGCGCATCATGTCTGGTTCTGCGTTAATAACTAGGGAATTAGAGTCTTCATGTGCTTGAATTGAATAATCACGTTTTTGACTACGAGAGTTGGTTTTACTTGCAGCTCCGGCTTTTCCATCTGCTGCTAAAGAATCTGACACGCCAGTTAATACTTTCACGACTTCTTCAGCGTTAGCGTATTTTAAGTAATGCACTCGAGTGTTACCTGTGCTTTCTAGCTCAGCATCTAAACGTTCAATTAACTTAATTACTCGACTACGAGCTTGCGGCTCACCACTGACAATCACGCTATTAGTACGATCATCTGAAACAATTTTAGGGATTAAAAATTCTGGTTGGTCTTTATTGCCTTTGGCACTGTAAATACTTTCTAGAATACGAACAATTTCGCTGGCAGAGGCGAATTCTAATTTTATAATTTCTACTTTTAAATCACCGGCTCTGTCTACACGATTAATAATATCAACCAAACGATTAACCGTTGCTGCTGACCCTGTCATCATGATCACATTTGAAGGGTCATAATGAACAACATGACCAGAACCAGATTGGTTACTGAATTGACGTAATAAAGGTGATAACTCACGCACCGATACATTTTTAACTTCAACTACTCGCGTGACCATCTCATCACCAACTCCTGGGGCGTCACCACCAACGACAGGAATTGCAGAATTTTTGGCATCTTTAGCTTTTACTACTTTTAGAATACTGCCACCCATATCAACAACAGCATATCCATATACTTCTAATACATTTAAAAAGAATTGATAATATTGCTTTTCTGATAATAAGTCGTAAGAGCGAACATTAACTTTACCTCTTACCGTTGGGTCAATAATGATAGTTTTCTTTAATATTTTACCAACAATATTGATAAACTCATTGATGTCAGTACCTTTAAAATTAGGTGAGTACTGTGTGGCATAAACTGGGTGTGATACCCATAAACTAGACAATGCCAAAATCGTTAAAGAACTCGACAGCGCAGTAACACGAACATACTTAACCACGTTTATAGTTAAGCTATTAATTGATGATGTAAACAAACCCATTAAAATAAACTCCGGGGACTTAAAGTGCTAAAATAATATCGATTTCGGTGTCATTTCTAACCACCGTTATTGTTGCTTCTGTCATTGAACTCAACTCTTTCATCACAGTTAGAGATTGTTGCATGTCGGTCAAATCATAGCCATTTATACTTGTAGCTAAATCATTGCGCTTTAATCCAATTTCTGTGAATAACTTGCCATCTTTTCCAGGGGAGAGTTTATATCCTTTTAACTCACCACTTTTCCTATACGGTCTGACTCTAATAACGTCTATTAAGTTCTTAGGATCATCAAATAACTTTTCTCTTTGTTCACGTAAAGATTGTGATAGCTCTATATCGCCACGCTTATCTAAACGTTCTTTTTTCATTGGTTTATCATTTGACGGTGCATTATCTTTTTTCACCGTTTGTTTGTCTTTCTGATGATCTGCTTTATTGTCAGAGCCTGGAACAGTTGTTGAATATTCGATACCCTCCAACATTAAGGTTTCATACCTACCTGAAACATACAAAAGAACTCGGTCGATTAATATCTGATGTACTGACGCAGACGTACCATTAATTTTTTCATCTATTCCATAAGTATCTTGACTACCAGCACTTTCAATTATGGCTACACTTGTAGCTGACGTGACGTTTGAACTATCTGCTACCAATCCTGTCAACCTTACATTTAAGCGTGTTTTAGGTGCTGACTGGTCAATTTTGGGGGCTGGTTTATCAATCGCTTTTTTCTTTAAGTCGCCAAATAGATTAGTGCTTAATAAATCATTTAAATTGATATTATTTCTTACCGACGAGTTAACGACAGCTATAGAAGGTTGGATTGAAACGGTTCCATGATCTGAGGTTGTAGGTACAAATCGCCAAGTAAGATCTGCCAATAAGTAGGCACAATAAACTAATAGTGTAATGGCTACTATTTTACTCAGCTTTTGATGCGGTAATTTACCTGTAAAGGTATTTAGTTGCTCAAACACGCGAGACGACTCCATTAATTTTTGTACTCCAGTATATCCGTCTATTACTATTGTTATATTTCAGTACTAAAATTATTAGCTTAATAATAAAAATACCGCTTAGTATAACCCTACAAGTGGTTAAAAATCACTACATATGCTAAATTATCAGCGTTTTTCTGGCTATTTTTTTAAGGTTCATTGTAATTACTATGTCTGAAACTAAAGTGCGTTTAGATAAATGGCTATGGGCCGCACGATTTTATAAAACTCGTTCTACGGCTACAGACATGATCAATGGCGGTAAAGTTCATTATAATGGTCAACGATGTAAAGCCTCCAAGGCTGTAGATGTTGGGGCAAAGGTAAAATTAAGGCAAGGCTATGATGAAAAAGTTATAATTATTAAAGCTATTTCAGCTAAAAGACAAAAATTTGAAATTGCCCAAACTCTTTATCAAGAAACCGAATCCAGTATGGAGCAAAGGCAAAGTACGCAACTCGCTCGAGAGCAAAGCATTGCATTTTCTCCTAGGCCAATATCCAAACCAGATAAAAAGCAACGAAGAACCCTAATTAATTTTAAAAATATAGATAACTTTGAGTAACAAAATTTTATGACAAAGAAACACACACAAGACTTATTACACAGATATATTTTTGAACAACGTGACGTTCGTGGCGAGATTGTGCAAATGAGCCATAGCTATAATGCTATGTTAGAAAACCACCAGTACCCAGATATTGTTAAGCAAATATTAGGTGAGTTATTGGCAATTACTAGCTTATTAACAGCAACCATCAAATTTGAAGGTGACATTAGCGTTCAGTTACAAGGTGACGGCCCACTTAATTACGCTGTTGTTAATGGCAATAATAAACAACAAATGCGAGCAACCGCTAAATATAGTGATGATATTAAACCAGCCACAATTCCAGAATTGATTGGTTCTGGTTATATGGTTATTACTATCGCTCCTGATCAAGGCGATCGCTATCAAGGTATTGCTGCATTAGATCAAGATTCATTGTCGTTATGTATTGAAGAATACTTCAAAAACTCAGAGCAATTGCGTACTCGAGTGTGGTTAGCTACCGATACATCAGAGCATAACGGTAAGTCAGCAGGCATGTTGTTACAAATTCTACCTGTAGAAGCTAAAGCTAATGATGACTTTACTCATTTAGAAGCGTTAACAAATACGATTACCGATGAAGAGCTTTTAAACCTTCCTGCAAAAGAAGTATTAACTCGCCTGTACCATGAAGATAATCCGGTGTTATTTGAACCACAAGAGATCAGTTATAAGTG
This sequence comes from Psychrosphaera sp., assembly GCA_034111705.1. Taxonomy (GTDB): domain Bacteria; phylum Pseudomonadota; class Gammaproteobacteria; order Enterobacterales; family Alteromonadaceae; genus Psychrosphaera. Next base: position 14,799 of record JAWUWS010000109.1, on the reverse strand, counting down.
TGGTTGTTCTCGTGAAAAAACCTCAGCAGCAATATTAAAACTAAGTTTTGAGGATGCGATGGCATTAATAGAAGAACGTGGCAATATCGAAATATCTTGCCAATTTTGCTTAACTGACTATCACTTTGATGCGGTTGATGTTGAAGCCTTATTTAAAAACTCTGCCGAACAGAACGACAGTGTGAATTAACGTTATTCATAAACAACAAATAAGGCAATCTAATCTAGATTGCCTTTTTAACATCTGAAATGAATTGTTCTGTATCTATTTATTTGGATTTCTATATAAGTTTTTTATCATCAAGAATAACCAAATCATGTAGAATCAGCACACGTCATAATTTATAAGGTTACTAAAATCATAATATGAAATTAATTAAACAATTTAGTCTAACTGTCTTTGTTGCATTACTTGCAGCATGTTCGCAGCAAACAGCGAGTGAAGTCACTCCCGTTAGCGTTGAAAAAGCACGTATACAGGCTCACTTAGAGTTTTTAGCTGATGATCAGTTAGAAGGCCGTGATACTGGAAGCCAAGGTTATGAAATCGCAGCTAATTATGTAGCTTCTGAATTTAAAAAAATGGGCTTAGTGCCAGCGGGTGAAGATGGTTACATGCAGCGTGTGCCATTTAGACGTGCATATTTAGATCAAACCAGCACTATGGTAAAAATTAACACTGGTTCTGACACTATTGAGCTTAAATATCCACAAGACTACATGATGAGTGCTAGCACATCATCTACCGAATCGAGTATAGAAGCAGACATGGTTTTTGTTGGTTATGGCTTAATTGCTGAAGATTATAACTACGATGATTACAAAGGCTTAGATGTTGAAGGTAAAATCGTTGTTGCTTTAACCGGTCGTCCAAAAGCTTGGCCGTCAGAAGAAGGTGCTCATTTAGGTTCTGGTAAACTTAAATCAGCAAATGCAGCTAAGCATGGTGCGATTGGATTTGTAACATTACATACCCCAAAAAGAGAAAAAGTACGTTCATACACAACGTCTTTAAATTACTTAGGCTCTCCTTCTCTTCGTTGGTTAGATAAAGAAGGTGCTCCGCACGGTGTACAAAAACAATTTAAAGGCGGCGCTTATTTGAATATGGAAGCTGGCAAAAAATTATTTGCTAATGCTCCAACGTCACTAGAAGATATTTTTGCTTTAGACAATGAAGATAAAGAGATCAAAGGTTTTAACCTAAACGCTAGCATTGAATTGGCATCTAAATCTCGTCATGAAAAAATTACATCTCCAAATATTGTAGCTGTGTTACCTGGCTCAGATCCAGTATTGAAAGATGAATACGTAATATTCACTGCTCACTTAGATCACATTGGTTTAGCAAAAGATGTGACAACTAAAGACCGTATCAATAACGGTGCTATGGATAATGCTTCAGGTGTTTCTGTATTATTAGAAACCGCTCGTGTGTTAGCTAACTCAGAGCGCCCACGCCGCTCAATCTTATTTACCGTGGTTACTGCTGAAGAAAAAGGTTTATTAGGGGCAAGTTACTTTGCGAACAACCCAACCGTTCCTTTGTCATCTATGATTGCTAACGTAAATTTAGATATGCCAGTTTTATTGTATGACTTTGCTGACGTTATTGCCTTTGGTGCAAACCATAGCTCTATGGGTTCAATTGTTAAAAAAGCGGCTGGCGAATTAGGTATTGGCTTAAGTCCAGATCCAATGCCAGAACAAGCTATTTTTACTCGTTCAGATCACTACAACTTTGTTAAAAAGGGTGTTCCATCTGTTTTCTTAATGACAGGTTTCACATCAAAAACGGAAGGTGAAGATGGCGGAAAAGTTTGGGGTGAGTTTTTTGCTAAGCATTACCATAAACCATCTGATTCATTAGACTTACCAATCAACTACGACGCAGCTAAGGTATTTGCTGATGTTAATATTCGTATTGGTTTAATCGTTGCTAATCAAGACGAACGCCCATATTGGTTAGAAGATAGCTTCTTTGGGAAAACGTTCGGTCAAACTGGTAAATAATCCAATTTGACAAACAACTGAGTTCGTTAAGAGCTACGTTTATAAAACAATTCAACCGTAACTTATGTTACGGTTTTTTTTCGCGTTTTTATCCGGTTCATAATAGATTGATTTACTTTTCAAAGTCGCTTTTATATTGAAAAATATTACAACTCAGTAAGAAGGCATGGAACTCTAGGGTATATGAGTCCCATGCAATATGAAGAAATAAATTAACCCCGTGTCTACTTTTACGAGGTCACATCACACATCAAGCTTATAGCTTATAGCTTATAGCTTATAGCTTATAGCTTATTTTAGGCAATAAAAAAGACGCTTAACAAGCGCCTTTTTCTGTCTAAATCAGCTTAACTAATAATGCTTATTTAGCATCTATATTTGTCAATAATTCCATATCAAATGTGTATTCATCAACAGCAATTGCTAGCTTACGTTTAGTATCATAAGCTGTTAATTTAACTTTCTCATCTGCAGATATCACTTCAGCAGCTACAGCTACATCAACTAATTCAGCAAATCTTAATTGCTTCTTAATTGTTCCTTTACGTGTTGCTGCTTTCATTTTATCTAACAGTGGCAATACATCTAATTTAGCTTTGTAAGCGTCTTCTAATACTGTAAAGCCATCACGACCTACCATACTAACTAAAGATGTTAAGGTCTTTTTAGCTGCATTATCTTTTAATGTTGCTTCAGCAAGATCAGTGATCATCTTGTCAGATATTTTAGAGTGTTTAATAAACGGCATACCTAACTTAGCACTTAGAAAGCCCGCTACGAATCTATTTGGGAAATTATCTGAGAAAGCAAATAATGCATCTTCAGCTTGTTTTAATGCCCAAGTAGTACCGTAATTGAAATATGGCTTTATTTCTTCACGACAGTCGCTTTGTAAGTAAAACTTAATGTTACCCATCGCCATGAATAAGTAGCTCATTACGTCGCCTAAACGTGCGGATAACATTTCTTTACGTTTTAAATCGCCACCTAATACTAATAGAGCAAAATCAGCTTGAACAGCTAACGCTGAAGACAAACGATTAATTTGTTTTTCAAACTTCTTAACCATAGGCTCTGCATTTTTACCGCCACCGAAACCTGGTAAATAAGCTGTAGCAACGCCACGTAAGAAGTTTTTAGTGCTATAGCCAATGGTTTTTCTCATTAACTTATTAAATTCTTTATCCGCACCTTTTTCTTCAGAGTGAATAACAGAGATTAAGTCTTGAACATACGGGTGACAACGAGTTGCACCTTGACCAAAGATCATTAAGTTACGAGTTAAGATGTTTGCACCTTCAACCGTAATACCGATTGGAGTGGCAAAATAAGCACTTGCCAATACATTGTTAGGACCCATTTGGATGCCTTTACCAGCTTGAACATCCATGCCCGCTTCAAGACAATCTCGGCCCATCTCAGTCATGTGGTATTTAGCCATTGCGGTAATAACTGATGGTTTTAAACCTGCATCTAAAGAATTCAATACTAAATGACGCATTGCTTCTAAGTTGTAAGTTAAACCACCGATTAGAGCTAGTTGCTCTTGAATACCTTCGAATTTACCAATTGGCATGCCAAATTGTTCACGAATTGCAGCGTACTCTGACGTTGATTTAAGTGAAGCATGGCCTGTTGCACAACCGTTTGCAGGTAATGAAACACCACGTCCAGCACCTAAACATGCCACTAGCATTTGCCAGCCTTTACCGATATTTTTCTGTCCACCGATAACAAATTCCATTGGTACGAATACATCAGTACCACGTGTCGTACCATTATAGAATTTAACGCCTAATGGGTTATGACGGTTACCAACTTGTACACCTTCGTAATCTGTTGGTAGTAGCAAGCAAGTAATACCTAAATCTTCTTCATCACCTAAAAGGTTGTCTGGGTCAAATGCTTTAACCGCAAGACCAAGTACAGTCGAAATTGGTGCTAACGTAATATAACGTTTGTCCCAAGTACAACGTAAGCCGACAACTTCTTCGCCGTTATACATACCTTTAGTAACAATTGCTGTATCTGGAATACCACCAGCATCAGAACCAGCTTCTGGGCTAGTTAATGCAAAACATGGAATTTCTAAACCGTCAGATAAACGCGGTAAATAATGTTGTTTTTGTTCATCAGTACCAAAATGCGCTAATAATTCGCCTGGTCCTAATGAGTTTGGAACCATAACTGTTGTTGCAATTGGATTACTTTTTGTTGAGATTCTCGCAACAATAGTAGAACTTGCATAAGCACTAAACTCTAACCCACCAAATTCTTGAGGAATAATAAAGGCGAAAAATTTATGATCTTTTAAATGCTGCAAAATACGTGGTGGAATATGAATGTTATTATGAACTTCCACATCATCTATCATTTCTAACAGCTCTTGAAGAGGTCCATCGATGAATGCTTGTTCACGCTCAGTTAGCTTAGAAGGTGCAGTCTGTAACAAAGCATTAAAATCCGGCTTACCTTGATATATAGAAGCTTCAAGCCAAGTATCCCCAGCGTCTAACGCTTCTTGTTCTGTGCGAGAAATTTCAGGTAAAATTTTTCTAAATGACGTTCTTAGGCTCATAATTTGCCCCTCTTTATTCTGTTGTGTAATAGTCCAAGGTTACCCTTGATGACAGACTCAGTTAAAAAATAGTACATTTATACGATCAACTGGTCTGATGTCTTACCAGTGAGTGTATTAACTTTTTGCCTAGAATGAAAGTATTTAAATAAATATTTTGTTCTTAATAGTTCAAATAACACACAACCTTGAATATTTATCATTCCAAACTATATTGTTCTTATTATAGGGAAATTTGAGGTGACTATGTCATTCGCTACTGTTTATAGCCGTGCAAGAGTTGGGATAAGTGCACCTTTAGTCACCATCGAAGTACATATATCTAATGGACTTCCATCATTTCAAATAGTCGGATTGCCCGATGCTAGCGTTCGAGAATCTAGAGACAGAGTTCGTAGTGCGCTAGTTAATAGTAACTTTCAGTTTCCTCAGACAAGATTAACCGTAAACCTATCCCCTGCAGATATTCCAAAAGAAGGTGCTCGTTTTGATCTAGCCATTGCAGTTGGAATACTTGCAGCATCTGCGCAAATTCCTACAGACAAACTAACACAGTTTGAGTTTTATGGTGAATTAGGTCTAAACGGTGATGTCCGGGGTATTATTGGTGCTATACCAACAACAATGGCATGTGGTGATGCAAATCGAATTTGTATATTGCCGAAAGAAAATATAACTCAAGCAGGATTAGTTGAAAAAACAGAGGCTTTAGAAGCCTCCACTTTAATGGCCGTATTCCATCATTTAACCGGTCAACAAAACTTAACCTTTACCCCACCTGAACAAACCCTAGTTGCCAACCAAGATAATAACCCAAATGACCTAAGCGATGTAATTGGTCAAGTCATGGCAAAACGAGCATTAGAAATTGCAGCCGCAGGACAGCACAACTTACTTTTTTTAGGCCCGCCAGGGACAGGTAAATCTATGCTAGCGTCAAGATTAGCGAGCATATTACCAGAAATGAGTCTTGAACAAGCTTTGCAAACTGCAGCTATTCACTCAATTAGTGGGAAACCTTTTGATTTTACTAAGTGGCGTACTCGTCCATTTAGAAACCCGCATCATACTGCATCCGGTGTTGCTTTAGTTGGAGGTGGTAGTGTACCTAAACCTGGTGAAATATCGTTATCACACAATGGTGTTCTATTTTTAGATGAGTTACCCGAGTTTGATCGCAAAGTGTTGGATGTATTAAGAGAGCCTATGGAAACGGGAGGGATTACGATTTCTCGTGCAACTCAACAAGCCGACTTCCCTGCACGCTTTCAATTTGTTGGTGCATTAAATCCAAGCCCTACAGGACATTACAACGATGGCAGAACCACGTCTGATCAAGTACTAAGATATTTAAATAAAATATCTGGACCATTATTAGACCGTATTGATATTCAAATAGATGTACCTGCTTTACCAAAGGGGGCGTTGACGCAAAAAAATCAAGATGTTGAAAGCTCTTCAATAGTAAAACAAAGAGTTAAACAAGCCCGCGACATCATGCTGTCAAGAGCTGGTAAACCCAATGCATTGTTATCCAGTAAAGAGGTAGCAAATTATTGTCCTTTATCCAAAGATGACCAACTATTTCTAGAGAACACGATTCACCAACTAAAAATGTCGATTAGGGCTTACCATAAAATTCTAAAAGTAGCCCGCACCATTGCTGATTTACAGTCATGTCCCAACATTACACGTGGACATCTAATAGAAGCCTTAAATTACCGAGCAATGGACCGATTGTTAGCGCATTTAAGCCAATAGTTCAGGTCACACCTTTTATCGTTATCTATCGTCTCCCTCTTTTCTACAAATGAAAACTACTCATTTATTAAATCGTGCTTAAACGTAAATTATAGGGGCATTCTTTAAAATAAAGTTTTATGGTGTCGCTTATTGTTTTACGTTTAACAAATGTTTTGTAAACAATACACTCAAACTTAAGCTCTCTTAATATGCTCATAAAAGGCGGATAAATGAAAAAAATAATGTTAACTCTACTAATTGGTTCGCTAATTGGGACATCTAATATTGCTGTATCTGCAGACTTATCTACATCGATAGATAAAGATTATAAGCAACACTTAGCGCCTTTATGGGATCACTTCCATAAAAATCCAGAATTGTCCCTAATGGAAACAAAAACAGCAAAGCGTCTTAGCAACGAGTTACGTGACGCTGGTTTTACCGTTACAGAGAATGTAGGTGGCACTGGCATTGTGGGCATAATGGAAAATGGTTCAGGCCCTATGATAATGGTTAGAGCCGATATGGATGGCCTACCTGTTAAAGAATTATCAGGGTTGCCTAATGCATCAACCGCAATGATGACTGACTGGAATGGTGAAAAAGTTAGTGTTATGCATGCTTGTGGTCACGATGTTCATATGACCAGTCTTGTTGGTACAGCAAGATATATGGCTTCAAATAAAGATAAATGGTCAGGTACATTAATGTTAATCGGGCAACCTGCTGAAGAAAGAGGCCCTGGCGCATCAGCCATGATGAAAGATAATATTTGGCAACGTTTTGGCCAACCTGATTACGCATTTGCATTCCACGTTGATGCTAATTCTGAAGCTGGAAAAATAACAGTTGATGAAGCATCGCCTTACGCTGGAGCTGATACCGTAGATATTATTGTACATGGCATTGGGGCGCACGGCGCATCTCCGCATCAAGGTAAAGATCCTATCGTTATAGGTGCACAAATAGTGGCTAATCTACAAACCATTATTAGTCGTGAACTTGCACCAAGAGACTCTGGCGTCATTACTGTAGGTGCTTTCCATTCTGGCACAAAACACAATATTATTTCTGAAGAAGCACACTTACAACTGACAGTTAGAAGCTTAAATCCTAGAGTAAGAATGCAGCTATTAACTGCGATAGAGCGAGTTGCAAAAGGCACAGCCAAAACAGCAGGTCTTTCGGATGATATGTTACCTGAGGTTATAATAAGTGAAGAAGCTTATCCTCCAACATTTAACGATAAAAAACTCGCTCGCCGTTTAAAGTCAATATTAAGCCAAAATATGGGGGAGGATATGTTGTTAGCTCCGGCTAAATTAGGTATGGGCGCTGAAGATTTTGGATTCTTCACAACAGACCCTTATATACCTAGTGTTTATTTTAATGTTGGTGGTACACCTAAAGCTGACTTTGATCAAGAAAAGGCAGGCGGAACAAAAGTAGCAAGTCACCATAGCCCACAATTTAAAATATCCCCTGAACCATCAATAAGGTCAGGAGTGGAGGCAACCGTTCTTGCTTTATTAGACTTAATGCCAAAAAATTAATGTACTGACACTAAGTTCAATATTTATATAGATATTAAATGCCATCCCTTTTTATAAAGGGGTGGCTATCCAAGCTTAATTAATGACTCTCAAATCAATTGTTCAGACTTCATCCACAAATAGCAATCCTCTAACATAACATCAATAGAAACGTTATCTACGTAGGCTAATTCCGCAACCGCTTTATGGCTAGAGGCTACTACTCGTTTTGAAACCATAGTGGCTTTTTCTGGCGTCATGTTCGGTTCTTTTTTAGTTAATAGAGATCCCCAATAAGAAATGTAACCAACTATTTGTAGCATCCACTTAGGTATAGGTTTATCTGGGGTTTCTTTATCTAATAACTTACCAATTTTTGTAACCACTTCTAAAAATGTGCAATCAGTGCCTGCCAAAATATAATTCTCACCAACTTTTCCCTGATGAAAGGCTGCGATGTGTGCAGCGGCAACTTCTTTGACATGACAATAAGAACCTTCTCCTGATGGTACCCCCGGTAAACTTCCATTTTTTATCATAGTAAATAACTGCGACCAATTATGTCTGTCGTACGCACCAATAATGGCACAAGGATTTAACACAACCGCATTTAACCCTCTTAATTTCACCGCATCTTTAACTGCTTTTTCACCTAGAAACTTAGTTCTTAAGTAGTGAATTCCGCTTTCTATGGCTGTGCTTTTATCTTGTTCGGTGATAATTGTGTCGTGAAAACCATAAGCTGAAATTGATGAGGTGTGAATAAATCGGCCAACGTTGTTTTGCAGTGCAACTTCAACCAAATTTTGTGTACCAACAACATTAGTTTGAAACTGTTGTTCATTGTTACAACTCCACATATTAGTGTCGCCTGCTACATGAAATATTGCATCTAGATCATTTGGTATTATTTTTTGTAATGAGTCTAAATTACTCAAGCTACCTTCAACCAAAGTAACATTGAGCTTAATTAGGTCATCTACATTGGAATGAGGCCTATGCATAGCTACGACTTGCCAACCTTTATCAAGCAACTGCTGAATAATATTCAAGCCTAAAAAACCTGTACCACCTGTAACAAATGCCTTCATATCCTTTATCTCTTCTAATCCATACATAATTAACGTGTGTATATTTTCATATCACTCTAACAAAAACTCATAAGCTTACTAAACTATTTATTACACTCTAAATATTTGACAATAAATGTTAACTCTTCTATATAAATGTATGATCGTTAAAGTATTTCACTATTTTTATGTAAGTAGTGATGATGTTATTTTATTTAAGTGAGTAATCTCATTATTATTGAATAACGACCAACCATCTCTTAAAAATTAAATGAGAAAAAAATGAAAAATAAAATCCTAACAATCACTTCCCTTGCACTCATGTCTTTAACTGCAACAGCGCAAACAAGCGATGAAGTTAAACATATTCCAGGTGTGTTTATTGGCGCCACAAACTTTGACAATGAAACAGAACTTACACTAGGTTTGGAGTATGAATATAAAATAGATAGCCAATGGGGTGTAGGCGCTGTATATGAAGTAACAAGTGACGCTCACCATGGCGATGGCGTTAGCGTTTCTCTGGTTTCTGCTTTCTATCACCCTGATAGCAATGTTCGTTTAGGTATTGGTTTAGGTCAAGAGAGTATCCATGGCGATCACCCACACAAAGAAAGTTTATATCGTGTGAGTGCCGGTTATGATTTTCATGTTAATCATTTTGGTATTGCCCCAACAGTAGCCATTGACTTTATTGATGGTGAAGAAGCGCTTGTTTTTGGTGTTGCATTTACTCGACCTTTCTAAAAAGGTTTCAATCAAACAGCTAAAGCCCAGCCCTTTGTGATTTATAATGGATGGGCTAATTTACTATTAATGTATTGTCTTTGATGAGTATTAAATAAAAAGCGAAGTGATTAATAATGGCGCTCTCGGCAGGAATCGAACCTGCGACTCATCCTCCGGAGGGACGCGTGAGATCCACTTCACCACGAGAGCGCAACTGCAATTAGGCTATAACCTAAAGCGCCTGCATTCTAATAAATAAAACATGTATTTACTACCTCCGTAAAAGATAAAGTAAATAAATGTTTTATTGGTTATAAAAGCTGCTGTTTTTTTCCTTTATTCATAATAACAGCATGTAATCCGATTGTTTTTATTACGATTTTCATATTAAAACAACTTTTGCTTTTCAAATGCAGTTTAGATGGCTTAATATGAAGACAATATAAACTAGTAATTCAGTATTTTTAATTACAATTACCTTATTTTCTATGGAGAAGATGTATGTCACTAATGACCATTGATGAAGTTGCAGAATTTTTAGGCGTAAAAGATGTTCGTGTTATTCGTTTAGAACGTGAACATTTATTGAGCGCAGCAGATAAAGATCCTGATGGAAAGCCACTATTTGACAAAGAGGCTGTTGAAAAATATAAAGAGATCGCTTTGCGTTTAGGTGGAATCTAGTTTTTCAGCTGCCGTAAAAATTGTATATACCTGTTTGTATCTTGTGCATGTTCTTTAGCCCAAGACAAACAGGTGATTGCATACACAACCAACCAACTTTTTGCTACTTGAATAAAGTCACTTTCTTTTATTTCACTTAACTCTCTTTGCTCTACATAGTTACGACACAAAGCTTCAAACTCACCTGTACTTAAATCAAACTCAATAGCCAACGTCGCTAAATCCCAACGACAATCTCTTATTGCCACATATTCCCAATCAATCAAACCAATATTTATCGCGTTCTGATTACTCACACTATTATTGTTATTAAACAAAATATTTCCAACAGAGAGATCTCCATGAACCAGAGCTAGAATAGCACCTTGTTTATCTATGTTTATTTTCGCATCGACAAATTGTTTTCTAAAACGAGGAGCTACCTCATCTATATCAATGGGTAAATCATGTTTTTTGGGTAGAAACATGCCTTTCGGTAAAGTATCTAAATGTACTAATTTATGAATATAAATAAGCGCTTTATTTATAGAAGGTAAATGAGTTAAAAGGTTTGCTTTGGAAAACTCATCACCCTCTAATTTTGAGGTGACCAATAGATCAGGCCTTGCTGTTAATAGGTCAGGCTTAGCCAGTTTTAATTCTTCAGGCATGTGTAGAGAAGATTCTGGAATTAACTGTAATTGCTGCAACCAAAATAAAAACGAGTACTCGATATGTTGGATATTTTTAGGTACTTGTTTAATAAATTTTATTTCGTTTGCATAAACCAGAAAGGCCGACGGGTGTCGGCCTAATGTTATCTTGTTATATGATAAATAGTCAGCATGAGACGCTGGTAAGTTATTTAGCCAGTCATCTGATGCTGATGGATTATTTCTCATACTCATATTAGTAGCTGTTTGTTATTTGAGACCTAGTCATTTGCTTTGTCCACATTTTATACCCTTTCCATGCAAGTCCAGTATACAAAACATATAGTATAGCGGTTGGGTAATAACTCATTTCTACGTACAAAAAGATTGAGGCTAAGTCTATAACAATCCAATAAAGCCAGTTTTCCAATACTTTTTGCGTGACCATATACGTTGTCATCACGGCAAAAATAGTCGTGAATGAATCTAAGTAAGCCATTTTTGCATGAGTATGCTGATCCATAATATAACCTAATATTATGGCTATAATTGTAGCCGTCATTATCCACTTGATATGAGTAGCTAGCGTCCAGCTTATAATTTCTTTTGTATCTATTTGCCCTGTCTTTGGATCCAACTTACGCCATTGCCACCAACCGTAAATTGCCATTAATAAATAATAAAAGCTTAATACGCTTTCCATTAATAGCGCACCTTGCCAGAATAAAATGGTATAAATTAATGTAGATACAAATGCAGCAGGCCAACACCACAAACTTTCTTTCATCACCAAGATGAGATACGCAAGACCTAACAACACTCCGACATATTCCCAGCCAGACATAGCTTCAAAACCAGCTAGTATTTTTTCTAACATACTGCTCCTAAAATATTTTTCTTAAAAAAAATAGTCGCCTGCAATTACTCTGCATATTTTTCGTATAAGTTACCTGGTATAAATTTGCAAACGAATACCGTTGTACCGTATTGCTCAAAACTTATTTTAAGTTCCGTGTTTAACGCAGCCATTAATTTGTCGTAGTCTCCAAATAATTGAGTACTCATAACATTCGTCACTACCGTTATATTGTCGTATTTATTAATACGGTCAATAAAGTTTTGAATGGCCGCTATAAAGTTTATTTCACTTAAAGGGTACTTACTTATCTCTACACTTAATTGCATCTTGTTGTCCTGTTATTTTTTTGTACCAAAAATATAAAAGTGCACCAATTCTAATTGATGCACTTTTACATGCATTACATAGAACTGATTTAGAATACGTAATCTAGCTTCAAGCCAATTACTCTTGGCTCACCAAACTGCTCGTAATTTTTGGCATTCCAACCATCTCTTGGATCATTACCAAAATAGAAACCTCTAACACCATATTCTTCATCGGTTAAATTACGTCCCCACAAAGTAACGTCAAACATATCACCTTTATAAGTGATACTTGCATTGGCTAATACAACAGCGTCTGACGTTTCATCGTGACTATATGAATAATAGAATTCGTCTTTACCGTTTAATGAAATATTAGCTGCAATGCTATTCGTTATTTGCCAATCAGCGCCTAAGTTAAATTGATACTTAGGTGCATGAGCTTGTTCTCTACCATCAATACTGACACGCACGTCTTCCCAAGTAACAGGGTCGGTTTCAAGGCGGTCAATATTATCAACTTCCGTTTCAAGAAGGGACAAGCCAGCAAACACGTTTACCTTCTCGGTTAATTGATAACTAACTGATGTTTCAACACCTGAGTTTAAGCCTGTAGGTGCATTGGATAAATAGCCCACAAATTCAGGTGCTTCACTATTATCTATTAGCCATTGTTTAATTTGCATGTCTTCGCGTGTTGAATAAAACAGCGTTGCAGTCGCATTTAACTTATTGTCATTTGAGTTGTATTTAAGACCAAGTTCAATATTTGTTAATGATTCTGGTTTAAAGTTAGCGTGCTCTATTAACTCACCATAAAATCTTACTAAGCTTTCGTCATTAAGCTTACTCAGAGCTTCACCATTAACACCACCAGCTTTAAAGCCTTTACTTAATCTAAAATAAGCTAAAAATGACTCATTATATTGTTTGCTAGCCGTGAAGTGTCCGCCCCACATAGTGTCATCAGTTGATGAGATTGTGCCGTTACTGTCCGTATAATCACCTTTATAATTTTCAACGCGTAACCCTGTCGCAATTGTGATACTGTCAGATAAAGCAAAACGTTTTTCACCATAAATAGCTATATTCGCTACGTTATAATCGCTATTAAAATCAGCATCATTCCATGTATATAAGCGTATTAAATCTGTATCTTTCTGTTGTTGATAAAAACCCACAACCCAATCTTTCTCTTTACCAGAAAGTCTTAAATCCAACTGAGTAGCATCCCTTTCTCTGAAGTAATAATCTGTACTTGAATAACCATCAGGGTGAATCCCCGTAAATGACCAATCATCATTGTAAGATCCGTAAGCCCAATCTTCATCGTAACCATAATCTAAATCCGATGACGAATGGCTAACAAACACTTCAAGATCTGCAAGCTGTAAACCTGAGTATGTGTTAGTAATAGCAATCGATGTTGTATCTTGCTTATCAAAACCAGGTTCGTCAGATAACGTGGTACGGTTTAAGTCTAAAGAAAATGCGTCATAACCATTATCAATGTCAAACTTATGTAATACCGCTTTTATCGTCCAATCTTGGGTCACATCTACGTCTAACATGGCACGAACAGATAGTTCATCAAAACCGTTAGTGTCTTTACGGTTAAGGTAAGTATTTTCTATGTAACCATCACCATCTACTTTATTAACTGAAACTCTGTATTCAGCATTGCTTGTGATATCACCACCGTAAGCCACGGCCAATTGACTAAAACCATAATTTCCGGCAGAAATACGTAGTTTATTTTCTTGACCTGAACCTGTCTCCGTACTCAACAAATTAATGAACCCAGCCATTGCATTGGCACCTGCATTTGTACCTTGTGGGCCTTTAAATATTTCAACTTGGTCAATATCAAATAAGGTGGCGGCATTTGCCATTTCAGAATAATCAATGCGGTCGATGGCTACGCCAACAGAAGGATTTACAGGATCAACAAATTGGCTACGTTCACCAATACCGCGTATCTGGAAGAATCGTGCTCTGGAACTGCCTGAAGCATAATTAATATTCCCAACTTGCTGTAACACATCTTGAATATGATCAGCGCCTGTTTTTTCTAACGCCTCTTTATTTATAACGTCAATTGAGTTAGTTGCATTTTGCGCGGTAGTTGGCAATAACTCACCTTTAACTACAATGGTTTCTATTTCTTTGTTTGGAGTCTCATCTGCAATAACTGGCAATGACAATGCAAGGCCAATAGCAATTAAAGATGGTGCGTATATTCCAGTTCTGGTTTTCATTTGGTTCTCTTGTTTGTTCTAAAGTGAAAGACAAAAGAGCCGGTCGTAAGCGAGGATAAATTGATGTGTGTAATAATGCATAAAACAATCGTCATTGTTTGTGCCACCATCCCTACGCCGGTACAAGCCGGATCAGGTTCTAAGGATTTGCTAATGCATCTCAGTCCTAACTCATCATTGAGTAAGAACACTCCTTGGTATTCGAGGCAAGTGTAATTATCTAATGTATAAATTACTAGGATTATTTATTAATCTTACGATCACTTTTGAGCCTGCCGCCTCATCGCGATATGTGGAATGCCATCTTCTAAGTACATATCTGAAATCGACTTAAACCCTAACGAGTTATAAAACTTAGCTAAATGCTCCTGCGCTGAAATATGACATGTATTTTCA
>JAWUWS010000108.1:0-18375 GCA_034111705.1 Psychrosphaera sp. | reverse complement strand
CTATTCCAATTAAAGTCACTATTGCCTTTAACGGTTTCTAATAATTGATTTATGAAGTAAATACCAGGCTCGACTGTGAAAACGGTTTGCTTTTCCATTTTTCTTAACAAGCGTAAATATGGGTAACGAGGATCTTTAGTAAGGAGTTTTCCACTTCTATTAGCAAATTGTCCACCCACATCATGAACCTGAGTACCAATATAATGTCCTACGCCACAAGGGAAGAATAACTGACTGTAACCTTTCTCATAAGTCTGTTGTGGATTGCACTTAACAATATCAAACTCCGATAACAGCTTAGATATGCGTTTATGTGCGGAATCATGGAAGGAGAAATATTCTTTGTCTACTTCAATTTCAGATAACAAGTCAAAGTATTCAACTTGATATGCCTCAAACATTTGCTGGAATTCATTAGTTCCGTTTAAATTGGTTCCGTTTAAATAGGTTCGGCTTATATCTGCATTGTAACCATTATATTCGGCTCCTGCATCGATTAAGAAAGAAAGTCGTTGCTCAGGTTGCGTAACTTGGTAATTGTCGTAATGCAATACAGACGCGTTTTGGTTAAACGCAATAATATTGTTATACGGTAATTCAAATTCTCTAACATTTAATGACGCTAAATAAGCTTGGTGTATTTCTAACTCTGTTTTGCCTGCATAAAAAGCGTCTTTTGCAACTAAGTGAGCTTTAGCAGCCATAAAGTTGGCTGTACGCAAACATTCAATTTCATATTCTGTTTTATATGCACGTTCGTATTCAATGTGGTTTATTAATAGTGCAGGGTTTACCCTTCCTAAGCTTGTATCTGTCTCATTGGTTAAGGTCTCGCCAATATAAGCTAGCGTGTTAGTTTTATTTTTAACAAACTCTTTAACCTGTGACACATTGCTGATTAAAGTTAAATCAAAATGTTGTTGCCATTCGCCTTGTGGTAATTCTGGTTGAGCATGCCAAATATCTAATTCTTGATGTAAAAATAAATGTGGCTTTTTACCCACTTGAATAAGAAGGAAACTTTTTTGTTGTTTAGTTAATGGTAACCAGTACTTAAAGTGTGGGTTCGTTTTAAATGGGTAAGCATTATCATCTCTAAAACCATAACTGTGATGACCTGAATAAATCAACACACTATCAAATTTATTATCTTGTAATGACGTTTCAAAATTATTTTGTAGAGTTTGTAAGTGTTGCTGATAAATGGTTGACATAACTAACCTAGTTTTTGTTTAAGTACTTTGTAAATACATACATATTAATAGTGAAGAAAAATGGTAACTCAACGACTAACATTAAACTTTAATCGGTTTAAGGCCATCAAGTGATGACCAGTATTAGGCGTGATATATCAATCTTTTATGTTATGGAGCCTTTTTTAACTTTTCTTGATACGGAGGCCAGCCTAGAGGTTTTCCTGCAAGGACATGTAAATGTATGTGAAAAACTATTTGTCCGCCATCTTGATTGCAATTCATCACGGCTCTATAACCGTCATCAGCAAAACCTAATTCCGCAGCAATTTTTGCAGCTACTACATATAAATGTCCAACCAAGTGAGCATTTTGCTCGTTAATATCGTTCATCGTAGCAATACGGGTTTTAGGGATCACTAGAAAGTGTGTAGGAGCTTGAGGGTTTATGTCATTAAATGCTAAAGCTAAATCATCTTCATAAATGATATTCGCAGGGATCTCTTTACTGATTATTTTATCGAAAATTGTAGTGTCTGACATAGGCAAGCCTTAAAACCGTTATGAATATAGCGTTACTTTAATCAGCGTTGGGGATTAACGCAATCTTTAAAGACTATGTTATTTAGCTAATTACTCTACTTTGTATAACGAATAATTAGTAAAGTTATTTATAAGCAAAACGAAATGGTGTTTTTGTTTGATGTTATTGGTTATGATAAGAAAAATGTTTATCTAATAACAGTGAAGTTTGTGAATTACGTCCGTTTATTAATACTAATACTCACCATACCGTATTTGTTTTTAACAACCTTAGCTCTAGCCGCTGAAGTTCCTAACTTATATACAGGTAAAATTCTAGTTAACGACAAGACTCAAAAAACGAGAGTTAAAGCTCATCGCTGGGCGATTGAGCAAGTCTTATCCAAAGTAAGTGGTGATAAAAATATTTTAGCTAATGATCAAATTAAACGTGTGGTGGAATACCAGTCAGCGAACTATATAAAATCATTTGCATTTAAAACCGATGAGCAGGGTAGAACCTTTTTAGTGGATGAATTTTATCAAAGCAAAATAGATAAATTAATAAAATCAGTTGGTGCTCCAATTTGGGGACGTCGTCGTCCAAGTACTCTTATTTGGCTGGTAATAGAAGAAGGCTCTAGTCGTTCTATTATTGAACTTGAACAGTATCCGCAATTATCAGAAATTTTAAGCCAATCCTCAGATGACAGAGGACTTCCTGTTTTATTGCCTTTAATGGATACAATAGATAAAGATGCGGTTTATTCATCAGATGTGTGGGCTAGATTTGACGGACCTATAGCAAAAGCGTCAGAGCGTTATAATGCCGATAATTTTATAATGGCGAGAATGCGTTTTGTTGATTCAAATAAAGAGTCTGAATATAAAAGTGGCTGGTTATTACAATTCCAATTAATGCAAAAGAGAACACCTTTATTAAGTGGTGAGTTTACTGGAGAGCAATTTTCAGTACTGCGTGCAATGATCAATAATGTTGGCGATTACTTCGCATCAAAATACGCCATAAATAGTGAGCAGACGGGGGCAGATAGCGTAGAGTTAATATTAGATGATGTGCCAGATATTGTTGCACTAACAAAGGCTGAGGACTATTTAGCTTCGTTACCACCCGTTAGTAGTGTTCAATTAATGAGAATTAATAAACGCAAAGTAGAGTTTTATTTAAACTTATCAGGTGAAGGTTTGGATGTGGAAAGAGCATTAGCCTTGTTACCTGAATTTAAAAAGCAAAAAGAAATTAGTCAGCCTACACCATTAGAAAACCTTAGCCTTGAACAGCAACTTAAATTGTTAACTCAAAACCTACCAGAAGCTGAACAAGTAACGTCTGAACTTAGTGAAATACCAACCCCTTCTGAGAGTTCACAAGATTTAGGGAATACTGAACTAAATCAAGGGGGTACTCAGAATATCACGCCTGAAAAACCGAAGTCGCCACCAATTAAAATGTTCTACAAGTGGCTAGGTAAATAAGGTGCAATTATTACTGCCCGTTACTATAAATAGCAGCCAAACGTTTTCATCTTTTGTAACGCCTGAAAACGTGCAAAACGTTATGACTAACGAAATAAGTCGAGCGATAGACTCGGATGACTTTGTTGCTTTATATCTGGCAGGAAGTGACAGTAGTGGAAAAACTCATTTATTAACATCTTGTTGTCATCATGCTAATGAAGTTGGTAAATCAAGTATGCTGTTGCCACTCGAGCAAGTTGTTGACTCCTCACCGGATTTAATCCTGGGGTTAGAGAACGTGCAAGTAGTATGTGTTGATAATATAGAAGCTATCTCTAATAACAGAGAATGGGAGACGGCAATATTCAATTTATTTAATGCTTTACAGCAGAATAATGCCACTTTGATCTTTACTGCTCGTGACTTACCTAAAAAAACGCAAATATCACTTCCTGATTTAGCATCACGTCTACAATGGGGAACCTTATTTCAAATTCCAACTTTAACAGAACAAGATAAAAGTAGGGCGTTAGTACAACACGCTCATTTTATGGGGTTTGAATTAACAGAAGAGGTGGCTAAATTTATGTTAAATAGACTTCCTCGTAAAATGTCATTTCTTATGCAAGCATTAAACACACTAGCGAAACAAAGCATTGAAAAACAAAGAAAAGTTACAGTTCCATTTGTCAAGGAAATCCTTGAGATTTGACGGTTTATATTTAGTCCTTTTATTTAGGTCTAGTATTCTGAATGATCTCACCTAAGGTTCCGTACTCTGCACCACCTAAACGTGATAATGGATTAACTTTATTCGCTAATACTTTAACTCTGTCCTTATCATCTAGCCCAATAACCTCATCATTAATATAAATATGCTCTATTCGTGCAAAAATCAGTGTTTGTGGTGTATCTCCAATCTCCTTGATTTCATATAAAGAACAACCAAAAGCTATATGGCAGTCTTTTAACCTTGGTAAAGAAAAACCTTCGAATTCAACCGTCTCTAAACCGTTTGCTGTTAATTCAGATTCACCATGAGCTAAGGTCGCCGCCGATGCAGTTACTGCCTTTGAATGTTCACTACTGGCTATATGAATAACCATTTTTTTGTTATTAATAACATTGGTTCTTGTATCTTTTGGCTCACCATCTGGTTTTTTACCTACAGAAAACATTAAAAGCGGAGGTGCACTAGACACCGCGGTAAAATAAGAAAAAGGAGCGAGGTTATAATTATCCTTACTTGATTCTGTAAGTACCCAAGCTATAGGTCTAGGAACGACAGATTGAGTCATCAAATGATAGATATTGTTGGCTGATAGTTGGGTTAAATTCACATACATAATGAGTTAATTTCCTGCTTTTAAAACCAAAGGCATTAGCATACAGAAAAAATAAGCTTAAAATCCATATAAATAAGGATTTAATACTAATATTTTTTCCTTAATTAAGTTAGAATTCGCGGCTGTAATTTTTATTAAAAGTTTAATTTTAGGTGTATACCGAACAAAACAAGTTATTGGTATTTCAAGGCCTTAAATTTTGCACCGAACATTAGAACAAAAAAGAGTGTTCCATGAATTTAGAAGAAATCGTTGGATTAGCTGAAGAAGCAGTTTCACAAGCAAATGAAATCCAAGCACTGGAAGATGTGCGTGTTGAATATATGGGTAAGAAAGGCAAGATCACTGAGTTACTTAAATCATTAGGTAAAATGGATCACGAACAACGTAAAGAAATGGGCCAAGCTATCAACATAGCAAAAGGCACAGTTCAAAAATCTATTACAGAACGTCGTGAGCAATTACAAGCCGAAGCCCTAAATGAAAAATTAGCGTCTGAGACTATCGACGTTACTTTAGCTGGTCGTGGTGTAGAGATGGGTAACATTCACCCAGTATCACGCACAATAGAACGCATACAATCATTTTTTGGTGACTTAGGCTTTGAAGTTAAGCATGGCCCTGAAGTGGAAGATGACTTCCATAACTTTGATGCGTTGAACATTCCTGAACATCATCCAGCTCGTGCCGATCATGACACTTTCTACTTTACGCCAGAAACGGTATTGCGCACGCAAACCTCTGGTGTACAAATCCGTACTATGGAAAAAGAACAACCACCGTTAAGAATTATATCTCCGGGGCGCGTTTACCGTAACGATTACGACCAAACTCATACGCCAATGTTCCACCAAGTTGAAGGCCTTATGGTTGACAAAAATGTCAGCTTTGCTGAACTTAAAGGCGTACTTCATGACTTCTTACGTAACTTCTTTGAAGAAGACGTACAAGTTCGTTTCCGTCCTTCTTACTTCCCATTTACAGAGCCATCAGCTGAAGTTGATATCATGGACAAAAATGGTAAATGGTTAGAAGTCCTAGGCTGCGGCATGGTGCACCCAAACGTATTGCGTTCAGTAAACATTGACCCTGAAGAATACACAGGTTTTGCATTTGGTATGGGGGTTGAGCGTTTAACTATGCTTCGTTACGGCGTAAACGATTTACGTTCATTCTTCGAAAACGATCTTCGTTTCTTAAAGCAGTTTAAATAAGGACCTCACAAAATGAAATTTAGTGAAAAGTGGTTACGTGAGTGGGTTAATCCTGCGATTACAGTTGAAGAATTAGACGAACAGCTTTCAATGGCTGGTTTGGAAGTAGACGGTGTTGAACCTGCAGCAGCAGAATTTAGTGGTGTGGTTGTTGGTGAAGTTGTTGAATGTGGCAAACATCCTGAAGCTGATAAATTACAAATCACCAAAATTAATGTAGGCAGTGCAGGCGATGGCGAATTAATCGATATCGTTTGTGGTGCTAAAAACTGTCGCCAAGGTTTAAAAGTAGCGGTTGCTATGGTTGGTGCTGTTTTACCAGGTGATTTTAAAATTAAAAAAGCCAAATTACGCGGACAACCATCATTTGGTATGTTGTGTTCTTGGTCTGAATTAGGTATGGCCGATGACTCAGATGGGATCATGGAATTACCAGCAGATGCGCCTTTAGGCACAGACATTCGTGAGTTTTTACAATTAGACGACAACATTATTGAAATCGACTTAACACCAAACCGTAGCGACTGCTTAGGTATTGCCGGTGTGGCTCGTGAAGTTGGCGTATTAAATAATATTGATGTTACACCGGTTGAAGTCAATGTCATTTCTGCAACAATAGAAGATAAAGTTGATGTTGAGTTAGTAAATACTAATGGATGTCCTCGTTATTTAGCACGTGTGGTTAAAGGTATTAATCTTGAAGCGACAACGCCGTTATGGATGGTTGAAAAACTACGCCGTAGTGGTATTCGCTCAATTGACCCAGTTGTTGATATTACAAACTTTGTGTTGATTGAATTTGGTCATCCAATGCATGCGTTCGACTTAGCTAAAGTTGAAGGCGGCATTAAAGTACGTAACGCAAATAAAGACGAAAAACTTACGTTGTTAGATGAAACGGAAGTGACGTTAAAAGAAGATACTTTGGTTATAGCAGATCACAACAAAGCATTAGCAATCGCTGGTATCTTTGGTGGTTTAGAGTCTGGTGTTTCAGCAGAGACTAAAGACGTTATATTAGAAAGTGCGTTCTTTAACCCTGTTGTTATTGCAGGACGCGCACGTTCTTACGGTTTGCACACAGACGCTTCTCACCGCTATGAACGTGGTGTAGATTACGAACTACAACGTACAGCAATGGAACGTGCAACTCAGTTGTTATTAGAGATTTCTGGTGGTGAAGCAGGTCCAATTGTTGAAGCGGTATCTGAAGCTGATTTACCAGCTCAAATGGCAATTGTATTACGTCGTGCTCGTTTAGACCGAGTTTTAGGTCATGTGATTGCTGATGATGAAGTAACCACTATTTTAAATCGTTTAGGTTTAAAAACTGAATTCAAAGACAACAGCTGGTTTGCTACTTCTCCAAGTTTCCGCTTTGATATCAATATCGAAGAAGACTTAATTGAAGAAGTTGCCCGTGTTTACGGTTACAACAATATTCCAAATGTAGCGCCTGTTGCATCATTGAATATGCCGGTACGCAAAGAAGCGGTATTAGATAAAACAACGTTTTCAAATATTTTAACCACGCGCGGTTATCAAGAAGCGATAACTTACAGCTTTGTAGACCCAAAAGTTCAGGAGAAATTGTTCCCTGCACAAACAGGCTTAACCTTGCCTCATCCAATCTCAGCCGACATGTCTGTAATGCGTGTGAGCTTGTGGTCTGGTTTATTACCTGCAGTTGTACATAATCAAAACCGTCAACAATCACGCGTTCGTTTATTTGAAAGTGGTTTACGTTTTGTTCCAGATACAAATGCTGAAATGAATATTCGCCAAGAGACTATGTTCTCTGGTGTAATCGCTGGGTCTATGGCTGGTGAATCTTGGGAAGAGAAAGCGCGTCCAGTTGACTTTTATGATGTAAAAGCCGATGTTGAAGCATTACTAGAAAAATGTGTTGATGGTGCCGCATTTACCTTCCAGCCTTTAGCTGCTGATAGTGCACTTAACGTTGCTCTTCACCCTGGTCAATCTGCAGAAATTTATCGTGGTGATGTGTTAGTAGGTCATGTTGGGGCCGTGCATCCAGCAGCTGAAAAAGCACTAAGCTTAAACGGTAAAACTTTTGTGTTTGAACTTTTAATGTCTGAAGTTACCAAACGAAACTTACCAGATGCAAAACCTGTCTCTAAGTTCCCTTCAAATAGAAGAGATATTGCGGTTGTAGTAGCAGAGCAAGTAAATGCAGGTAATTTATTAAAAGAAATAGAAAAAGTTGGCGGAAATCAATTGGTTGACCTAAACTTATTCGACGTTTACCGAGGCGAAGGCATTGGTGAAGGATTTAAAAGCTTAGCAATATCAATTATTTTACAAGATGTTGAAAAAACATTGGAAGAACAAGATATTAGTACTAAGATTGAATTAATAATTAATATGTTAACCGAACAATTTCAAGCAACGCTCAGGGATTAAACATTATGGCACTAACCAAAGCAGAAATCGCGGAAGATTTATTTGAAAAAGCAGGTATCAACAAAGCTGATGCGAAAGATTTGGTTGAGGCTTTTTTTGAGAAAGTGAGAACGACATTAGAAGACGGTGAGCAGGTTAAGCTCTCAGGTTTTGGTAACTTTGAGTTACGTGAAAAACAATCAAGACCTGGCAGAAACCCTAAAACCGGCGAAGATATTCCAATCTCTGCTCGTCGAGTCGTTACATTTAGACCTGGCCAAAAGTTAAAAGCCAGAGTTGAAGTTGGAACGACTGAACTACTCGAAAAACAAAAGTAGTGTGGTTAATAGATGACCAATGATAAGTTGGTCATCTTGTTAAATTACAGATATAAAAAAACCAGCAAATGCTGGTTTTTTGTTTTGTATTTTTACTACTTTTATTTTACTAAAATTTAGTAGAAACCGTGTGGTGTTCTGCAATCCATATCTAAACTAGCTAGATAATCTAACCAGAAGTTTGCTGGATTATAACCGTCGCCTTTTTTAACAACAGTGTAACCTGTTGATGTGGACTTAGTTGCCACAGGCTTTTTAGCTGTTGCTTTCTTAGCTGGAGCTTTTTCTTTAGCAAGTGCTGCTTTCTTGGTAGGCGCTTTTTCTGCTGCTTTTGCAGGAGCCGCTTTTTTAGCTGGCGCTGCTTTTTTAGCAGGAGCTGCTGAACCTGATAATTCTGCAGTCAAATCAACCAATGCTGCTAGACGAACATTTTTCCCGCCATCTACACTGTACCAACCACCTTTCGCTTCTATCTGTGGTTCTTTACCGTTTGATTTTTTGTAAGCTTCAGTGAAGTCAGACAAGACTTGATCTTTGTCTAGTGTGCTCATTATATTTCCCTGAATTTAATAAGAGTTTAAATTGAGCCTTATTTATACAAAGTTTTGCTATTGATTTCAACCAATAGGATAAAGTTAAGCGTACTTAATTCAAAAAAAGCCAAAAAAAGCTCAAAAAACATGAAATAGAGTTATAAACATAACAAGATAACAATTACACTTATCAATAACGTGAAATATTAATTACGAATTAAATAAATGAAATCCAAAGAAATTGTCGAATATTTAAACAAATTACTTAATGTAACTAATATCAATGATTATTGTCCTAATGGTTTACAGGTAGAAGGTAAGTCAAATATCAGCAAAATTATTACCGGTGTTACGGCCAGTGAAATGTTAATTGATGCGGCAATAGAACAACAAGCTGATGCAATACTGGTACATCATGGGTATTTTTGGAAAGGTGAGTCACAAGTAGTGACCGGATTGAAAAAAAATCGTTTAGCTAAGTTATTAAAGCACGACATTAATCTATTAGCCTATCATTTGCCAATTGATGTACATGCGGAATTAGGCAATAACGCTATGTTAGCTAAGTTACTCGGTATAACTAGTGTGAGAGCGGTAGAAAGCGTTAAACCTAAAGGGGTATTAATGCAGGGGGTATTTTCTACTCCTATCTCTATTGATGCATTAAAGCAGCTAATTAACCTCAAACTAAAACGAGAGCCTCTTATTAACGAAACAAGTAGCGAATTAATTTCATCAATAGCTTGGTGCACGGGCGGTGGGCAAGGTTATATAGATATAGCAGCTGAGCTAGGAGTTGATGCCTTTTTAACAGGCGAAGCGTCAGAGCAAACGATTCATAGCTCTAGAGAGTTTGATATTCACTTTATTGCAGCCGGTCATCATGCTACTGAGCGCTATGGTGTTAAAGCCGTAGGTGAGCATTTAGCTAGCCAGTTTGATTTGGACGTTGAGTTCATAGACATACACAATCCGGTATAACGAGAGTAATAAATGTCTAACAGAGACTGTAATTTCGATACTCGTGCTAACACCTTCAAAAATAATATTTATGGCACAGGCAAAGGTAAAATTCGTGAAGCTGTGTTAATGCGCGACTTAACTAAATTTTTAGTTGAGCAAGTAAAAGACCAAGTGAAAGCTCAAGTACAAGATAGCTCAGAAATTAAAATATTAGATGTAGGTGGTGGGCAAGGCCAAATAGCCCTGCAATTAGCTGAGATGGGATTTGACGTTACCTTGTCTGATATATCCGCTGACATGTTAGAAGTGGCAGAGAATAGCGCTCATCAACGTAATATTTCCAATGTGAACTTTGTACATAGTGCACTACAAGACTTACCCGAAAAACTTAATCAAAAATACGACTTAGTATTATGTCATGCAGTATTTGAGTGGCTAGAAAACCCAAAACAAGCGTTCGAATTATTAACTCGATTTTGTACTACCAATGGTGCTATTTCATTGATGTTTTATAATCAAGCAGGGCAAATACTGAGTAATTTAGTATATGGCAATTTTGACTATATTAAAGCAGGGATGAAAGCTAAGAAAGTGGTCAAGTTAAATCCTCAGTCTTCACTAAAATCAGAAGATGTTTTGGCATGGTGTGAAGAATTTAACCTTGATGTAATGGTTAAATCTGGTGTTCGCTGTTTTCATGATTACATGCGAGATATCAGCAAATGGGACACCGACTTTGATAACATTTTAAAAATGGAATTGGAGTATTGTCAGCAAGAACCTTATGCCAGCATAGGCCGTTATATGCATCTTTTATTACAAAAGACATGAGCTTATTAACAAAGTAAAAAGCAATATAAACTGTAATTAAATAGGCATAAAAAAACCGTTACATCTGTAACGGTTTTTTTATGTCTATAAAATATCAGGGCATAAGCCCGTGAAGTTAAGAGCTAAGATTTATCGTTGTAACCTTGGTTATGCACATCAAACATAGCACGGCCAGAAGGATCCGCATTTGCTGTAAAGCTAGCATCCCATGCTAATGCTTCAGGTGTTGAACATGCTACTGACTTGCCACCAGGTACACATTCAGCTGCTGAATCAAGCGGAAAGTGCTCTTCAAAGATAGTTCGATATAAATAAGCTTCTTTTGAGTCAGGCGTATTATGTGGGAAGCGGTATTGCGCGCTTGCCATTAATTGATCCGTCACTTTAGACTCCGCAGACTCTACTAATGTATCTATCCAGCTGTAACCAACACCATCAGAGAATTGTTCTTTTTGACGCCACAACACTTCATTAGGTAAATAACCTTCAAATGCTTCACGTAAAATGTGTTTCTCCATTTTGCCGTTGCCACACATTTTAAGCGCTGGATTGGTGCGCATGGCAATATCCATAAAGTCTTTGTCTAAGAATGGAACACGGGCTTCCACGCCCCAAGCCGACATTGCTTTATTCGCACGGGCACAATCAAACATATGAAGACGTTTGATTTTACGTACCGTTTCTTCATGGAATTCTTTAGGGTTAGGCGCTTTATGGAAGTATAAATAACCACCAAATAACTCATCAGCACCTTCGCCAGATAACACCATTTTAATGCCCATGGCTTTGATTTTACGAGACATTAAATACATAGGTGTTGATGCACGGATTGTGGTTACATCGTACGTTTCTAAGTGATAGATAACATCACGGATAGCATCAATACCTTCTTGTATTGTGTAAGTGATCTCATGGTGAATTGTACCAATTGCGTCCGCTACTTTTTGCGCTGCAATTAAATCTGGTGCATTATCTAAACCAACCGCAAATGAATGCAGTTGTGGCCACCAAGCTTTTGACTTGCCTTCATCTTCAACACGTTTTTGTGCGTATTTTTGTGCAACGGCAGAAATAACCGATGAATCTAAACCACCAGACAACAATACACCGTAAGGTACGTCGGACATCATATGAGACTTTACGGCATCACTTAATGCATCATGAATTTGTTTTGCATCGCCTTTATTATCTTTAACCGCGTCATACTCAAACCAATCTCTTTCGTAGTATTGTTTGATTTCACCGTCTTTACTTGACCAGTAATGCCCAGGAGGAAATTCTGTAATGGTTCTACAAACTGGCACTAATGCTTTCATTTCAGAGGCAACATAAAGTTGACCGTCTACGTCATAACCGTAATAAAGCGGAATGATCCCCATGTGATCACGAGCAATTAAATAACTGTCATCAGTGTCGTCATATAAAATAAAAGCAAACATGCCTTTTAATTTATCAAAGAAAGTAGGGCCGTCTTGTTGGTATAAAGCTAAAATAATTTCGCAGTCCGACTGAGTTTGGAATGTGTAATCTGTGCTTAACTCAGCTTCAAGTGCTTTATGATTATAAATTTCGCCATTAACGGCTAAGATGTGATTTCGATTTTGATTATATAGAGGTTGCGCGCCATTCTCTAAGTCGACAATCGATAAACGCTCGTGAGCAAGGATCGCATTGTCGTTATTCCAAATACCAGACCAATCAGGGCCACGGTGACGTAATAAGCCAGATAACTCTAGCGCTTTAACTCGTAAATCTGCAACGTCAGTAGTAACGTCCAGTACTCCAAAAATAGAACACATAAAAGGTTCTCTCCTTTAAAATCAAAATCACAATAATGAATGGTCATAAACAAAACGTTTGGCGCGGCTTTGTCTATAACATTTTAATAATTCAACCCATTTGGGTTAAATTAGAGCTTGTACTTTAATCAAGCCCAGTCTGAGACTGCCACAGATGTTTAGCCAATGCCAAGTGATTTTTATGCAATTAATAAGTGATGGAATTAAAAGGAGAAAAAACAACCAGTATATGGTTGGAAACAAATCAAAAAAGCCATTTAATAGGCCTTTTATAATGCAACTGTCATAAATAGAATGCGTTTGGTTTACTACTTCATTGGGATACTGGTTATTTGGTTAGTTTATAGATTATTTTTTCAGAAAAGGGGCGCTCTGGAGAAGTAGTATAAAAAGGAAAATGCGCTACGTTTGGTGAGTCAGGATAAAATTGAGGCTCTAAACAAATACCTTGTCTTGGTGCTAAAGGCGATGACAAGTAATCACTGGTATAGACTTGTAAACCAGGATAGTCAGAGCTGACTTCAAGTGTTAAATCTTGTTCTGGGCTAGTTAAAGTTGCAGAAGGCACATTTGTATTTTCAACTACATAGTTATGGTTTATTAATTTATTGCCTAGCTTTCTAACTTGAGTAAAGTCATATTCCGTGCCTTTAACGTTATCTACAGCTCCAGTTGGAATGCCTTGAGCATCAACCGGTGTATATTGTTGGCAGTTTAACCTTAATGAGTGTTGGTTAATATTTGCAGGTTTGCTAGCAGAAGATTCAGACAAGTTAAAATAAGCATGACCAGTTGGGCCTATAATGGTTTCTTTTTCACTGATGGCATTTATATTGATTTTTAACTGACTCTCTTGTTCAGCCAAGCGATATTCAACTTCAAAAGTAACCGAACCCGGAAAGCCATTAAAGCCGTCTTCCAGCCAATAGGTAAGCGTGATAGCTCGAGTGGAATGCTCTTTCACCTGCCACATACATGAGTCAAGTGCATTATTGCCACTGTGTAAAAGGTGAACACCTTCATTAGCCGCTAATTTATGCAATACGCCATTTAATTCTACGCTGGCATCTTTAATTCTATTGGCATAAGGTCCTGTAATCGCACCACAATGGCTAGGGTCTTCACGATACAATTCATAATCGGTGTAACCAACAATAATGTTTCTTGGTTGGTCATTAACTAAAGTATCCCATTTAACTAAGCGAGCGCCCAAGTTAATGATCTCTACACTGTCACCAATTTGATTTTGAATTGTATAAGTTTTTATCATGTTTAATTACAGTTTTTGAACAAGAATGAAATGATAGTCAATATTAACTGATTAACAAAGCATTGAATTCATTAGTTTAAAAATTAGTTATTAACTAATGTAAGCAATTATTGAAATTAACTAATGAGATCAGCTAAAGATCAACACTCAGTAATATTAACCGCTAAGCCACCACGGGCTGTTTCTTTATATTTTGATTTCATATCGTTACCCGTATCCCACATGGTTTTGATAACTTTGTCTAACGACACTTTTTGTCCACCAGTTCCACGTAATGCTAATCTAGCGGCGTTAATTGCTTTAATTGCCCCCATTGCGTTACGTTCAATACAAGGCACTTGTACAAGGCCACCGACAGGATCGCAAGTTAACCCTAAATTATGCTCCATGCCAATCTCAGCCGCGTTTTCAACTTGCTCAACACTCGCACCTTGAATTTCTGCCAATGCACCTGCCGCCATAGAGCAAGCAACCCCCACTTCACCTTGGCAGCCTACTTCAGCACCAGAGATAGAAGCATTTTTCTTATACAAAATACCAATAGCGCCTGCCGTTAATAAATAACGTACAATCAACTCTTCATCTAGCGTTTTTACAAACTTATGGTAATACATTAATACCGCAGGAATAATACCAGCAGCACCATTGGTTGGTGCGGTTACCACTCGGCCACCATCGGCGTTTTCTTCATTTACCGCTAGAGCAAATAAATTAACCCAGTCCATGACCATAAGTGGGTCGTTGGTTTGATCCGCCGATAATTTGCGATGTAACGATGATGCTCTGCGCTTAACTTTTAAACCTCCAGGTAGAATACCTTCGGTACGAATTCCACGTTCAATACAAGCTTGCATTACATCCCATAACTTAACTAACCCAGATCTAACTTTAGTTTCATTTTGGAATGTTTTTTCATTAGCCATCATTAAGGCTGGAATACTTAAACCGCTAATACTGCACTTTTCTAATAATTCAGCACCACTTGAGAACTCATACGGCACTGCTTTTTCAATTGCTTCCAATTTTGCAGCTTGTTTTTGAGCCGCAAAATCTTCATGTTTGATAATAAAACCACCACCAATTGAGTAATAGGTTTGTTCAAAAATGACTTTTTTGTCAGTATCAGTTCCACTGTACGCAAAAAAGGTTAAACCATTTGAATGCGCAGGAAGCGTTTTTCTACGATGAAAGGTAATCGCATTGTTTCTTGGAAATTTAACCAAGTGTTTACCTAACAAATTAATGCTTTCACTTTGTTCTATCTGCTGTAACTTACCAGCGACAGAATCGGGGTCTATTGTCTCAGGTTGTTCACCTAATAAGCCTAAAATAACGGCTTTGCCAGAACCATGACCAATACCAGTTTGCCCTAAAGAGCCATATAAGTCGGTTTTGATAAAGTTGACTTGTTGTAGTAATTCTTTGTCTTCTAAAGTTTCAACAAATTCACGGGCAGCTTTCATCGGCCCAACGGTATGAGAACTAGACGGCCCAATGCCGATACTAAACATATCAAAAACACTTAACATAAATATGGATCTTCATTTCAAAATATTGAAACTATTGTAGCTTAGATTGTAATGATACACACCCTATTAAGCATGAGGAAAACTTATTCGAAATGTAAAATTAATTGGTCGATAATAGCGGCTGTCACTCCCCATATTAACTTATCCTGGTAAGGCATGAAGTGAATGGGATGTTTAACGTTATTAAACGTAGACTCTATTTTTTGGTGGTTTTGTCTTTCTATAAAATGCCTAAGTGGAACTTCAAACGCACTTTCTACCTCATCAGGGTTTAGTGTTAACTCGTCTATATTTTCGATTAATCCTACTAATGGATAAAGCTTGAAGTTTGAAATGGTTTGAAAACTGGGTAACCAGCCTAATGTATTGATTTGGTTATGGTGAATGCCAACTTCTTCAAAGGTTTCTCTTAATGCGGTATAAGTAAGCGAAGTATCTTCTAAATCTTGTTTACCACCGGGAAAGCTCACTTCTCCAGGGTGGTGACGCATATTTTGTGAGCGCTTGGTAAACAATAAGGTTAATCCGTTAGGACGTTTTATGATAGGGACTAATACCGCTGCATTTTTTGTAGTGCTGTTAGCAACATATCGTGATGTCGATGGACTAGTATTTAACGATTTATTGCTTAGCTCTTTATTAGTAGGAAGAGTCAAACAAAAGCGGCTAGAAAATTGTTCAGGTGTCATACAGTTGTTCTCCTCTTTTTTTAGCGTTTTATCTTATATGTATATGACAAATATAATTAACAGCTGGCTAAGACAGGCAGTATTTTATTTACTTTATCTAAGGTTTCTTGATATTCCTCATCACAAACCGAGTCAGCCACCAAGCCGCCGCCAGCCCAACAATGAATTTTATTTTGGTTACATACCAAAGTACGGATAGTAATATTACTGTCCATATCACCATTAGGTTTTATATAACCGATAGCACCACAATACACACTTCTTGGTGTTGGTTCCAACTGATGAATTATTTGCATAGCACGTATTTTTGGCGCGCCGGTAATAGAACCACCAGGGAATGCACCACGTAAAACATCCAAAGACGTAAATTGTGAGTCTAATTTTGCCGTCACTTTACTCACCAAGTGATGTACTGCCGGAAAGCTTTCAATCTCAAACAACTCAGGAACATCAACTGTACCTGCAACCGCCACTTTTGATAAGTCATTACGTAACAGATCAACAATCATCAAGTTTTCAGCGCGGTCTTTTTCCGCATTCTGTAACTGCTCTGCCAACTCCATATCTTTAGTCTTGTCTGCGTGTCTTGGTCTGGTGCCTTTTATTGGTTTTGTTTCAATAACATTATTTTTTACTTGAATAAAACGCTCCGGTGACACACTCAATACAGCGCCGTTCTTATGACGAATAAAGCTAGAGAAAGGCGCTGAGTTTTGTTTGCGTAATTTGTTATACGCAGTCCATTCGCAACCTTGATAACTGGCACTAAAACGTTGTGCTAAGTTTATTTGATAACAATCGCCTGACAATAAGTAGTCTTGTACCGTATTAAATTTATTAAGGTATTGCGCTTTGGTCATATTAGACAACCAAGAAGACGTTAGCTTAAACGGTGCTAGATTGTTAATAGTTGTGCTTGTTAGCTCAGATATTAGCTCAGATATTAAATCAGTTAGCTCACTCCATAGTGATTTGGCGTTCACGTCTTGGCTCACAAAATTAATTTGGCCACTTGTATGATCAACCACAATAGCTGAGGTATAAATACCAATAAACATATTAGGTAATGTAATGTCTGATGGTTTTGGTGTTGGTAACGCCTCAAAGTGCCCACCTAATTCATAATCCCAATAACCCACCGCGCCACCAGTAAAAGGTAAGGATGAATCTGACTCTGATCTTGATTCAATAGCAGCTAATGTATTTAAACAGGTTTGAACTTGCTCTAGCGGATCGGTATTTACTTTTTTAATTAACTTATCACCACGGTAAACAAAGGTGTCCTTGTTTATTGTTTCAATTGTATAAGTTGGCTGCCAGACAAAAATAGACACATTACTATTTGGGTGGTTTTCGGAAGCAGAGTCTAAAAACATAGCGCCATGTGTGCTTTGTAAAACGTTATATAACTGCTCAAGCTGAACAGGGGTTAACGACAAAGCTTGTATAAAAAGAGGTTGGGAAATAACAGAGTTTGGCATTACTAAAACCTAAACAGTAAAAAGTGATCAACAAATAGCCAGTTAACGTAATTTTGCTATGTTAATTTGTTGGTTTAATTTTAGTGGGAGGTTATCATCGATGTACAACAATTTCAGTAATCTTGTGCTAGCACCCAGTAAAATTAATTTTAAATTAACTTTCTATTAACTTAACTGGGGATAAACTAGCCAATTTGTTAATTTATACGTATGTTGAATTAATATAAAAACAAATAATCCGAGGACATCATGCCTGTAATTCGTCAAAAAGATTTTATAGAAAGCATTGCAGATGCGCTGCAATATATTTCTTACTATCACCCACTAGATTACGTTAAAGCGGTTGAAGTCGCTTATAACAAAGAACAAAACCCAGCAGCCAAAGATGCAATGGCACAAATCTTAATTAATTCCAGAATGTCAGCAGAAGGGCACAGACCTATTTGCCAAGACACAGGTATCGTTACTTGTTTTGTTAAAGTTGGTATGGACGTGAAGTGGGATAAAACAGATTTAACCGTTCAAGAAATGGTAGACGAAGGCACACGCCAAGCTTACATGAATCCAGACAATCCATTGCGTGCCTCAATTGTTGCAGACCCAGCTGGCACACGTAAAAATACCAAAGACAACACACCATCAGTTGTACATACCGAGCTAGTTAAAGGCGCAGGTATTGAAGTGATGATCGCAGCGAATGGCGGCGGCTCTGAAAATAAATCTAATATGGCAATGTTAAATCCGTCGGATGACATTGTTGAATGGATCAAGAAAACAGTTCCTAC
>JAWUWS010000107.1:0-13763 GCA_034111705.1 Psychrosphaera sp. | reverse complement strand
GTTTGTTCTAAAGTGAAAGACAAAAGAGCCGGTCGTAAGCGAGGATAAATTGATGTGTGTAATAATGCATAAAACAATCGTCATTGTTTGTGTCACCATCCCTACGCCGGTACAAGCCGGATCAGGTTCTAAGGATTTGCTAATGCATCTCAGTCCTTACTCATCATTGAGTAGGAACACTCCTTGGTATTCGAGGCAAGTGTAATTATCTAATTTTAAAATTGCTAGGATTATTTATTGATTTTAAATATCATTTTGAATTTGTCGCCTCATTGCAATATGTGGAATGCCATCTTCTAAGTACATATCTGAAATCGACTCAAACCCTAACGAGTTATAAAACTTAGCTAAATGCTCCTGCGCTGAAATATGACATGTATTTTCAGGCCACAATGTATCCGTTTGTACGATAGCCTGCTGCATCAATTCATAACCTAAACTTTGTCCTCTAAATTTTTCAGAAACAATAACCCGGCCAATTGCAGATTCATCTTCATAGGCAACATCAGGTGCTAATACTCGGCAATAGCTAGTAATTTTGTCTTCTTGATAGTTAAATATATGTAACGTTTTTGGCTCTCTGTCAATGTCATCTAAATCTGGGTAATAACATTCTTGCTCAACCACAAACACATCTATTCTTAACTTTAATAAATCGTAAAGCTCATCTGTCGTTAATTGATTAAATGACTTAACGTGCCACTTTAAAGATTTTTTCATATTAAAATTTTATTAATAAGTTATGAAAACAATTTAACGTAACTGGGCGTAAATTAGCAACGTATAACTTGGCTTTAATCAACGCACGCTGTATTCTACATACCTGAACCAACCACCATATGCTGTGTACTATGTTTTTACGAATTGTTTATAGTGTTATTGCCATCCTCCTCCTTATATCACCTTTAAGTAATGCAGAACCAACGCCAAAAGAATTAGAATGGTCGGATTTAGTACCCAAAGATTTTGATGTCGGCACACCAGACATTGAACATATCGGCCAAGCAATGGCGGGGCCTCAAACAATTAATGCACCTGTAGTCAAAGAGTTAGACGGTCAATTAATTAAAATACCAGGTTTTGTTGTACCTCTTGAAGGGGATGACAATAAAGTTACTGAGTTTTTACTTGTTCCATACTTTGGTGCTTGTATTCACGTTCCACCACCACCTTCTAACCAACTCATTTATGTTACATTTCCAGAAGGTGCGCCTGCTGAAGCTATGTATGATCCTATTTGGGTAATCGGTAAATTAAGTACTAAAGAGTGGAAAGGCGAATTAGCTCAAGTCGGTTATACTATGCAAGGTATAAGTATTGCGCCTTATGACGATTTTTAATCATCATAATTAGAGCTAGATCAACACTTTCCAGCATAAATTAGTTTAAAGTAATATACTCAATCTTATTAACTCATTAGCTTCATATGAGTTGTATTTTATTTTTATAAATCTGGACCATCCCATGAGTGACAAAATAGACATAAAGAATATCCCTAGTGACGTAAAGGTTTACCGTCCTGATGCCGCAGATAAAATGCAGCAGTACAATTCACGCAGCCGCATTTATGTAAGAGCAGTAAAAGGTTTACATCAAATTCTGAGGCAACGTATCGGCATTATTTCTTTAGCCGTTTTTGCTTTATTACCATGGTTACAATATGGTGATCATCAAGCCATATTATTTGATGTTGGAAATCAAGAATTTACTATTTTTGCCCTTACCTTATGGCCGCAAGATCTTACTTTGTTTTCAACCATCATAATCATCTCTGCTTATTTACTGTTTTTTGTCACCACATTTTATGGCCGAGTCTGGTGCGGTTACATGTGCCCTCAAACTGTTTGGACTTTCATGTTTATATGGTTTGAAGAAAAAATTGAAGGTACAGCCAATAAACGTAAAAAACTAGACTCATTACCACTAAGTTTTGAAAAGGTATGGAAAAAAGGTCTTAAACATATTTCTTGGTCTATCGTCTCTTTGTTAACCGCTTTAACGTTTGTTGGTTATTTCGTTCCGATTGATGAGCTGTTTGTAAACTTTTTTACATTTGAGAGCTCTGGTGCGGTTGTAGGTTGGACATTATTTTTTGCAGGTTGTACTTACGCTAATGCGGGATGGATGCGCGAAATAATGTGTTTACATATTTGCCCTTACGCGCGATTCCAATCTTCTATGTTCGACAAAGATACGTTTACTGTTACTTACGATGAAAAACGTGGTGAAAAACGTGGACCTCGTTCACGTAAAAAAGACCCAAAAGAGTTAGAACTAGGTGATTGTATTGACTGCAACTTATGTGTACAGGTTTGCCCAACAGGCATCGATATTCGTAATGGCTTGCAGTACGAATGCATAAACTGTGGTGCATGCATTGATGCGTGTGATGAAACCATGGACAAAATGAATTACGAAAGAGGCTTAATATCCTACACCACTGAACATAGTTTAGAAGGTAAGAAGACTCATGTAATAAGACCAAAGTTGTTTGGCTACTTAGCCGTTATTTTGATAATGACAATGGCCTTTATTTGGCAGCTCACATCTCGGTTACCACTCGAGTTAAACATAGACAGAGACCGTACTGCTTTATTTAGAGAGAACAGTGAAGGTTTAATTGAAAATACATATACCTTATTGATCTTAAATAAGAGTCAACAAGACAATACCTATGTTGTTGGTATAGAAGGCCTAATAAACTATGAATATTTTGGCGAAAAAGAAGTCGAAATATCATCTGGCGAAGCATTTACTCTGCCTATTAGTTTAGCGGTTGACCCATACGACTTAGACAAGCCTGTCACGAGTATAACCATAACGATTACTTCTAAAGATGGTGAAGTAAAAGTATATGAAGAGTCTCGATTCTTCAAAGGACGTTAATGAGCAATTTTGATTTTTCAAATCTTGGTCCGGATCTTATTTTAGATGCGATTGAATCTATAGGGATTTACCCAGAGTCCGGACTCTTAGCTTTAAACAGTTATGAAAACCGTGTTTACCAGTTTAAAGCAGATGATAATCAACGTTATGTGGTTAAATTTTATCGCCCACAAAGATGGAGCGATGCGACCATTTTAGAAGAACATACATTTTGCGATGACTTAATACAACACGACGTACCATTAGCCGCCCCTATTAAAATCAATGGGAAAACGTTATTTGAATTTAATGACTTCCGATTTTGTCTATACAAAAGTGTCGGTGGACGCATGTTTGAATTAGACAATTTGGATCAACTTGAGTGGTTAGGTCGCTTATTAGGTAAGTTACACAAAGCCAGCTCAAATACATTGTTCCAATCAAGAGATACCATCAATATTGAACAGGAGTTAAGAGAATCAACCGAAGTTATCAAACAGGTTAATTTTATTCCGCCATATTTACAAAATACATTTTTCAGTGACTTAGCATTATTAACTGAACGAACGTTAGAGCATTCAAATACCAATTATAAAAATATTAAACTTCATGGTGACTGCCATGCAGGCAATATTTTATGGCAATCACACGATGCCAAAAGCGATGCTATTTTGGTCGACTTTGATGACTGCTTAAATGGCCCTGCCGTTCAAGACATTTGGATGATGTTAAATGGTGACCGACAAGAAAAATTAATGCAACTTGATGTATTAATTAGTGCTTATGAAGAGTTTCATGATTTTAATCATGCTGAATTTTCTTTAATTGAGCCATTACGGGCAAGACGTATGGTTAACTACATGGCGTGGATTTCTAAACGTTGGTCAGATCCTGCCTTTCCTCGTAACTTTTCGTGGTTTTCTACCGACAAATACTGGGAACAACAAATTTTAGCGATGAAAGAACAGGTGGCTGCGTTAAACGAGTCAACATTGACCTTATATCCATAGTCTAATAGACCACATATTAAATAACTTAACGATGGTTGTAATGTGACATTACAAAAGTGATAATTCGTTAATTATTAAAACTAAAATATGACATGAGACTGCTCAAATAGGAATTACATTAGATGAAAAAATTAATTACGTTAGTTATGGCTATATTTATAGCGGCAAATGTTTCTGCCATAGAAATAGAGGAAGGTGTTCATTATGAGGTTATCAATACAACCGCTACTGCAACGCCAGAAGTAAAAGAATTCTTTTCTTATTACTGTCCGCATTGTCATAATTTCGAACCTCTAGCTGATAGCTTAAAAGAAGCTGCAAAAACTGATAATTTTAAATTTGTTAAAAGCCACGTGGATTTTCTTCCAGCAGCAGGGCCTGACATCCAGTTAATGTTAACTAAAGCCTTAGTTACATCAGAAGTGCTTAAAGTTCCTGCGGTTTCTACTGCTATCTTTGAATATATTCATAAACAGCGCGGAATCTTCACTGAAGAAAAAGATGTTCGTAATATATTCTTAATTCATAATGTTGATGGTGACAAATTTGATAAAGCATTTAACAGTTTTGCTGTTAAAGCAGCAGCAAGCAAAATGAAGAAAGAACAAGAGTCACTTTCTCGTCGTCGAGTACTTACTGGTGTTCCAACATTCATTGTTAACGGTAAATATAAAATTCTCAGCAGTGGCTTTAAAGCAAAAACATATGATGAATATTTTTCTCAAATGCAAGAAGCTGTAATTGAATTAACTAAGAAAAAATAACGATTGTTAGATTTATTAAAACGAACAATTAACTCTTCTTCAACGAAACTATCTAAGTTAGTTGAAGGAGATCATCAGCTTTATCTTCCTACCCCAAATACAATTATCACCTATCAACTTAAACTAAGTAAGCGTCGTACCTCATTAAGCATCGAGATAAAACAAAACACAATTCAAGTAAAAGCACCTTATTGGAGTGAAATGACTTACATTGAGTCGTTTCTACTTAAAAAACAAAATTGGATTATAGAAAAACAACAACAACAGACTATATTCCCAGTAAACCAAAATACATATGAAACTGGCTCTAAATTTTTATTATTAGGTGAATGGATCACATTAACTTTAGTTAATGGGGGTAAATTCAAATCAAATTTTAACGTTAGTGAACAAACACTAACGTTCACAGTTCCTCATCGTATTAAAAATCCCCCTCAATATGTTCGTAACAAGCTGATACAGTTTTATATCAAGCAAGCTGAATATTATGTGACGCCAAAGTTCCAACAACTACAGGAGGAAATGCAGTTAACCGCAAAAGAATTACAGTTTAAAATGTATAAACGTCGATGGGGTTGTTGTTACTCTTCTGGAATTATACGGATTAACCCTATGATCATGGGAGCGCCACATTGGGTAATAGATTGTGTATTAGTTCATGAGCTGAGTCATTTAACCCATATGAATCATTCACCTGTATTCTGGCAACTTAATAAGCAATTTTGTCCACATTGTGATTTAAGTAAGCAATGGTTGTTTAAACACAGCCATGCCCTATCACTACTGTAAAATTATATTTTTAAATTTTAGATATGTTTAATTACGCGACTGCGCTGAAGCCTGGAGTGTGAGGAACTGTAGTACTTGCATATTTATTAGAAATAACTTGAGCTGTTTTATCATTATAGAATAAAGAAGAGTTTATGCTTTCCTCGACATTTTTAGCCAATGACATTTGATTTGGAAGCTCTATATCATCATCGCTATCCGTTGACTTGTTAACTTCATATTCATTAACATCCGCTTGATCTAATGTTGTTGAAGAGTTTGCTTGTACAAGCTCGGCCCTAGCATCTGCAATATTTCTAACTGCTTGTGCCGCTACTTTTCGGTCTTGAGAAGAAGGTTCAGCAGGTGCTAATGCTGCAGAGTGAACCGTTTGCATCTTACGAATAGTTTCCTCTGGTGTTGTTTCTTTTGACACATCTATCGAAACTTCGCCACCTACTGCATACTTTTGTCCATTAGGTCCGGTTTCATATTCATAGTTTGGAGTACCAGCATGAGTGCCACCAATTGCAGCATGAGCCTGCTCATGGGCTTTTACTTCACTATCTCTTTGTTGTAACTCTTGAATTTGTAACGCTTCTAGCTGAGCCTGTTCCTGTTCAGCTTGTTTTTCTGACTGCTCGGCTCTTTGTTCAGAGTTATTTTTTTCCGGACTGTCTTGTTCAGCATTCCCCTCTATTGCGGTTTCAGCTGCATCACTCTGAGATTCATTCTTTGGCTGTTCAGAGCTACTGTCTGTTTGCTCACCATCTTGATCTGAAGCCTGCTCACCTTGCGATTTATCTTCACTATCTGGAATTACCGTTGGATCTTGGCGATTAGATTGAATATTTTCATAAGTGGAAGGCGTTGATTGATTTATTGGTGGACGAACATCTTGTTCTCTAGATTTTTGTGGAACAATAGCCTCAGCTTGTGCTGTTGGTAGCACAAGCTCTTTCATAACATTAGCTCTCGCTAACGATTCCGTTGCAGGTGCGGCTGAATTTACAACGACCTGTGGAATATGAGGAGGTATGTTCATCGACATTAGATATTAAACCTTAGTGTCTATTAACGTACCGATCATGTCATCGGCTGTTTTAATTGATTTACTATTCGCTGCAGCTAAGTGCTCATTAACGGCTAAGTTAACTACTTCTTCCGTTAACTCTGGTTGTGGACGAGAGTCCGCCATAGCAAGCTGTTCTTTATTATCTTCTGTTTCACTTTGAACTTGATTCTGTTCTATATTTAAACGGCTAACCTGTACAGCTGCGTCTTCTACACCTTGCTCCGCTTTTTTAACACCTGATAACCCAGAGTTAAAAGCCGATGGCATTTGATCAATTTGCATAATATTTTCAACTTATATTTACTACTACCCGTGTTCAATTATTAACCAATATGACAAATAATTAAAGTTTTAATTCATTTAATTGCTAAATTCATCGTTTATTTTGTAAATGTAGACCTGAACTATCCAGTAATATATTAATAACTCTTAGGAAATATTCTCTATTAGCCAAGTTTTAAACTTTTCTTTATCAGAAATAAAAGGGGCATGTGAACTCTTATCAAAACAACTAATTTGAATATTAGGATTAAGCTTTGCTATTTCTTTCTGTGCAGTAATTGGCACTAATGAATCTAGCTTACCAAACAACGCAAATATAGGACAGGATATCCGACTCAGCGGTTCTCTTAAGTCAACATCTTGTAATATTCTTAACCCCTCGTGTAAAGCCACTTGCGATGGCAATGGCACATTTAAAACAACATGTTTTAACACGGTTATATCTTTACGAGCAGAATCACTTCCCATAGCTTGAATTGCTAAAAAACGTTCTACCGTTTTTTTATGATCTTTGCTTAGTTGATTTAAAAACATCGTTAAAACGTCGGATTTAATACCAGGCCAGGTATCTTCCCTCATAAACTTCGGACTACTGGCTATTAAGCCTAATTTGCTAACTTTCTCAGGAAAATGGCAGGCTAAGCTTTGTGCTAACAAACCACCCAAAGACCAGCCAATAACATCACTTGGCTGATTTATTTGCCCAGCTAACCAATGAGTTAACGACATAAGATCATATTTTTCTAATTCAATTCTATTATTCCCATAACCAGGTAGGTCTAAGCATTGAATTCGAGATTGGATCTCTTCTGGCAGTAAAGCGACCAACTCACCCCAAATGGTTTTATTCATCCCCCAACCATGCAACAAAATAATTGGTGTTTTTTCAGAGGGTAAATTATAACTATCTTCGGTATGCATGAGTTTTCATCATTGAGGCAAAAAAGCATTCTACGATGATAAAGCGACTGCTTCAAAAAATAAGGATGTTTTTTTGAAATTCATTACAAATCTATTCTTTAATG
Organism: Psychrosphaera sp.; assembly: GCA_034111705.1. Lineage (GTDB taxonomy): Bacteria > Pseudomonadota > Gammaproteobacteria > Enterobacterales > Alteromonadaceae > Psychrosphaera. Next base: position 5,974 of record JAWUWS010000107.1, on the reverse strand, counting down.
ATTGTTTATTGTGTGACAGCAAAAACCAACATAAATCTCAACTAGTTTGTGATTTATGTTGGTCTGATCTGGAACTATACCCTCTAGGGTCTGACTTATTGTATTCATACGCCAATATTAGCGCTCATATAAAACACGATGCGTTATCTGGAATTGCCGTAGTGAGTGATTACCAATGGCCCTTTGAGCAATGGATACCTCAAGTTAAATTCCATAATCACATCAACAGCGCAAAAATCATGGGACAAATGTTAAATGAACATCTTAAACACACTTTATGGCTCAATATTGATTTAATTTGTCCCATGCCAATTCACTCAAAACGCTTACGAGAAAGGGGTTACAACCAAGCTGACTTAATTTGTGAGTTTATTGATTATGCTACAGATCCTAAGCTCTGCCGTGCCTTAACCAGAGTAAGATACACTCAAGCGCAAACTGAGTTAAATAAAAAAGAACGCCAGAACAATATGAAACAAGCGTTTGCCTGTAACAATACGGTGAAAGGGAAAACCGTATTGCTGGTAGATGACGTAATAACCACAGGCCATACGGCAAATGCAGCGGCTCAGGCTTTATTAGATGCGGGGGCAACCACTGTATACTTAGCAGCAGTTGCCATTAGAAAATATACTTAAGCTTTATCTGGCTTCAATCGCTTTACCTAAAAACAAAGCATTAAACAGTAATTTATTTGTACCATACATAATTGAACGGAAATTTGGATTATCCGTCATGCCGATGACGACACCTTTACCATATTTATGAGCGACCAAACCACTTGCACCAGCTATTTTAGTTACATTAGTTTTATCTGCGTACCCTGCAATTAGTGGCGATTCTGTATATTTCGCAACATTGCTAAATGCTTTTTTTCCATCCATTAATAGATCCGTTCTATTTTTAAATACAGGTAACAAGGCTTTATTAAAACCAAACGCTAAAGGATTTGATAAGTCTAATTCCATATTAAAAAATGCACCTGCAATACGCTGTTTTCCAGCGATAGACTCCATATCCGAATATTTTAATTCAGACATATCAAACTGCTTGTTCATATCACTTTGCGAGAAGGTATCTGAACTCAGTACCTTATTATCGGCTAACCATAATGCCGCTCGTTTTTGCGACCATAATACGCCACCACTTTTTGTCCAAGTTTGTAGCTGAGTTAACAGGTCAGTGTCACCCTTGTTATAACTTCCATCCGTCAAAATGATATGGGTGTATTTGCTTAAGTCAGTTTTTGCTAACCAACGTTTTTCTATTATCGTTGGTGAAAATCCTAATTGTTTATCCAATAAGTACCAAGTCTCTCCTACTTCATACAAATTAGTACCAAAACCACCAACAACTAACACATTTGGTTTATACACTGGCATCATATTACGACTACCAAAATCAATACCAGTTGGCGTTAAGCCACTTGATATAGGCGATACCGAAATTGTAAATTTATTGACTAAGTCTTTAAAAGTCTCGCGCCAATTACCACTTTGTAATCCAGCATTAATAAGCATAGTGCCCGCTGAAAACACTTTAATACCTTTAGGCGTTTTTGCTGTAAATGGCTTTAATGCAGCTCTTACTTTTAATCCAGAGTTTAATAGTGCATAGGTCAATGCTGGCGCTTGATAATCTGACCAATCAATTGCATAACTATAACTGTCTAACTTATCAGTCAGAGGCTTATTACTTGGCACTTTCCACGCTTTATCTGCCATTGCGACTAAACGTTTAGACTCAATTTTGTCAAATGTGATATTAAATGCCATAGCTAAATTCCAGCTAGATACATCATAAAACGTATTATCATTGAAGCTTTGTCGAGTAGAAAATATAGATTGAATTAATCTCATCTGAGGTTGTTTCAACGGCACATATACAGAATCTTGCTTGCTGTATTTATGGCCGTTCACTTCAGTATTTTTAGTAATTGGGTAAACTTGGATATCGTGTTGCTGTAATAGAGTTAATAATTTATGAAAGCGTGTTTTGTCATCTTTCTCAGATAATAGGTAACCATAATAACCAGCCTTTTCAGCTAATTTTTTATATTCTTGAGAAAAATCATATTGGAAATCAAGTAAGTCATTTTTATTCACTAAGCTGCCTTTAAGTGTAGATAAAGACGCCATAACTTGATGCTTTATTGTTGTAGGGAAATCAAGAAGCCCATTTATTGATTCTTGTAAATGTCCTCGGCTAGAGGCTTGTTCAAATAAAATGCCAATAGTGCCGTGTAAATCTGGATAGGTAGAGCCTTTTCCTGCGTAAAAGTCATCAAACGACTCTTCGGTAAAATACAGTTTATTTTGTTGGTCAAACGCATCAGCATGATAGGTAGCAAGACGTTTAGTTAGCTCAACGTTTTTATCTGGTGTAAATGGGTTTTTTCTAGAGCTGATACCTGGCTGAAAAAAGAAGGTGCTGTGCGTTCCCATTTCATGATGATCCGTTAACACATTTGGACGCCATTGGTGGTACTGCTTAATACGAGCTTGAGACTCAGGGTGTTGTAACAATAACCAGTCTCTATTTAAATCGAACCAATAATGATTAGCTCGGCCTCTAACCCAATCCTGAACATGCTCACGATTATTTGGATCTGCGTTTAAATTCTTCCCTTTATGTTGGTTTGCCCACTGTGCAAAACGACTTAAACCGTCAGGGTTCAAGCTTGGATCTAATAGAATCACCATGTTATCTAAATAACTAACTACCTCTGGGTTATTTGACGCCGCTAAATAATACGCCACCAATAAAGATGCATTACTACCTGAGGATTCATCGCCGTGAACGCTGTAGTTTAAATTAACCACCAAAGGAGATTTTTTTGAATTAGGCTTATTTGAAGATGATAATCGAGCAATATGCTTTTGTTGAATCGTATCTAATTTTTTGTGGTTATCAGCGGAACTAATAATTACCTGTAATAATTCACGTTGCTCATGTGAGTGACCGATTACTTTAACCGATACTCTGTCTGTGCTCTTAGCTAACTCTTTAAAGTACATAACTAATTGGTCATGCCTAACATGCCAATCACCTACTTGATAACCTAAAACGGATTCAGGCGTTGGAATATCCGCATTTAGACTTTCATTAGGTAAATAGAAATCCAACTCTACTGCTGTAGCAGAGAAAATACTTAAAATTAACGAGATGGATATAAAACACTTGGCAATAAAACGTAACATAAACATGAGCACCTTTTTAATAGTTGCCTAACCCTAACAACTATCAGGGTAGAATCGCAAATTTATCCTTAAATAATTAGCCGATTGACTTGGCTCAAGCGATGAATAAACGTATCATAGCTATACCCTAGTAATTTAGTCAGTTATTTGTATGATCACTATTTCAGAATCAGCTCAAGAACACTTTGTTAAACTTTTGGATAATCAAGCGCCTAAAACACGTATTCGTGTATTCGTTGTTAATCCTGGCACTCGCACCGCAGAATGTGGTGTATCTTATTGCCCTGAAGAGTCAGTAGAAAAAGAAGATACTATCCTATCATTTAATGGATTCGAAGCTGTTTTAGACCACGAAAGCACACCTTTTTTGGAAGAAGCAGAAATTGACTTTGTTACTGACCAAATGGGATCTCAGTTAACCTTAAAAGCACCAAATGCAAAAGCTCGTAAAGTATCAGACGACTCACCATTACGTGAGCGTGTGCAATACTTTATTGAATCAGAAGTTAATCCTGGTTTAGCTAGCCATGGTGGTAATGTCCAAATTGTTGAAATCACAGAAGGTGGTTTAGTTATCCTGCAATTCGGTGGTGGCTGTAACGGTTGTTCAATGGTTGATGTAACTCTTAAAGAAGGCATTGAAAAACAAATGCTAGCGGAGTTTGAAGGTGAAATCACTGGTGTTAAAGACACGACAGAACACGAAGCTGGTGAACATTCTTACTATTAATTCCTTTAAAGGCAAAACACTCGTTTTGCCTTTTTTATTTCTCAATACTACAAAGCGTTATTGATATTATGCCAACAGACAAGTTACAGAAGTTTTTAGTTAAAAAAGGCTCAAATCCACAATTAAGCGTACAGCAATTTTTGATTGGGCTTGTGCTTTTTATAATAGGCGTAGGACTCGTTTATCTTGGTATAAACCTACCTGCATTTGTGCAGATATTAGGAATATGCATGATATGTATCGCCTTTGTATTTGCAATAAAAGGTTATATCGGGATTGTTTCAAATCGTATTGCGTTTTTTCGTCACCAAGCTCAATTTAATAAAGAAAAATATAAACATATTAAATAAAGCTACTTTTCTTAACCATATATAACTGCGATAACCCACGAGCTAACATAAAGCTACAAAACGCCAACCACAGTGCATGATTACCTAACTCCCTAGTTAAATAAAACACTACAAAGAATGTTATCGCGGCTATTAACATGCTTTTAAACATTTTATAGCTGTAAGCTAAACCAACAAACACGCCGTCTAGTATAAAACTTATATAACTTACAATTGGTAATAAAAGGATCCATCCGTAATAACCTTCCAACTCAGTTTGTAACCTTGGTATGTTAGTTAACAAATACACAATATATTCACCAAATAGCCAATAAGCTAAACAATAAATAAGTGCACCTAATGTTGCTAAGCGCAAACCCGTTCTAATAAACAAAACGACTTTTCGTTTTTGCTTTTTACCATATAGCTGACCAATCAAAGACTCTAGAGCAAAAGCAATACCGTCCATAGTGAAGGAAATAAACATAAAAAACTGCATAACAATCGCATTAGTCGCAACAGCAATCTCACCATAACGGGTCGCGTAAATTGTGATAAAAGACAAGCACAATTGCAATAATACGGATCGCACAAAAAGCAAGCCATTCAATGTAAGTAACTGCCTACTACCAACAAAAACCTTGATGTTGAACTTTATATTTTGAGCAATTTGTGGGTAAACACGACTCAACAAAAATATAAATAGAGTTACCTCTGCCAATACACTCGCATAAGCCACACCCGCTACATTCAATCCTAATATTGGCACCATAATAATATCAGCTATCAGGTTTACTAAATTACACACAAACAATGCATAAAGAACCGTTTTCGTCTGTCCTTTACCAATTAAATATCCGGTTAAAACAAGGTTGATTAAACTAATAGGCGCTGACCAAATACGAATAGAAAAATAGGTCTGTGCTGCGTTAATAGAGTCCGTTAAGTCAGACTCAGCTGATAATAAGGAAATAAAGTAACTAAATACGCTTGTTTGGGTTAATAAAATAATTGCGCTAAGCACAAGTGCTATTGATACGCCTTGTGTAACGACAATAGCTTCTTGTTTCGCGTTATTATCACCAAGAGCCTGTGCCACTAGACCTGTAGTAGACATACGCAGGAAACCTAATAGCCAAAACAACACCATGATCACTAAACTACCCAAAGTCGTTCCAGCTAAAAATGCAGGTGAAGGTAAGTGACCTATAACAGCAACATCAACAAAACCTAACAATGGTACGCTAATATTTGCTAATATCATCGGCCATGCAAGTAACCAAATCTTTCTTGCGCTAATTGTATTTATACTAAATATTTGAAAAGTTGAATTTATCATTATGAACCAAAGTGTCATCCAGAAAGTACTAGTTGTTATTCTTATTGCATCTTGCTTTTTTATTAAAACAAACGCCGCCACTATTTTAATTTATCATCATGTGAGCGACCAAACACCTAAATCCACCAGCGTCAGCACTGAGCAATTTAAACAACACCTAGATTTAATAGAAGAATTGAAATTAACGGTTGTTCCGCTAACGACAATCACTGATGCCATTAGAGCGAATACACCAGTAGATAATAACTGGGTTGCCATTACATTTGATGATGGATACCACAGTGTATATGACAATGCTTTGCCTTTGTTAAAACAATATAACTTTCCATTTACCGTATTTGTAAATCCTAAAATGGTTGGACCAAGCAAACTGTAT
>JAWUWS010000106.1:0-27712 GCA_034111705.1 Psychrosphaera sp. | reverse complement strand
GCACACTGTTCTTGGTGGCTTTTTCAAATTCAAATTTAACTTTTTTCTCAGACATAATGATCACCTTAGTGTGTATTTAAAGGGATTATATCGTTGCCGTAATAATAAGGCTACGGCTAAACTTGGATCCGCCTCCAGACTGTTAAAAGGTAACGGATTTGAAATTTATAGTAATGGAAAGAGAACCAGAGCACGAAAGTAGAAACGTTAAAATAAAACACAAAGTTATAAACTCTCATGAATAGTCACGAAACATAAATAACCTTGTGTTAGGTGGTTGTATTTACAACTTAAAATGTCTTGGTATAAAACTCACTAATGTATTTTCCGCCTTTAATTTCGGCTATCAATCTTAGTTTGTACTTATCACCTGAATTTGACGTTAACTGCCTTAACTGAGTGTCTTGTTTCCAATAAAATGGGTTGTCGTGCATTTGTAGTTTTACTTCTGTGCTTTGGCCGTTTATATCAACTAAAAATAAAGTCGCTTTGGTTAATTGAAATGTAGAGTTGATGAAGGTTGTACCGTTTTCATCGTAAATGCTTACTTGTAGGTCGTCTGCTTCCAATACGCAGGACTTATTGATAATGTCGCAAATTCCAATTGGTGATAACTGAACGACTTTGTCGTCGTAGGCTTTGTTCTCTACATATATATCCGACAATATATAACCTAAAATTATTAATACTGGTGCAACAAATAATGCAGTTTTGGTGTGTTTGTTCATTTCGTATCCGTTCATTGTTATTGATTTTGTAAAGGGCGATATAAAAGCTGTGTAAAAGACTATATCAAAAGAGGTTACTTAAATACTAAACAAATATTTCAGTAAAGTTTGGGTGAAAATAGCAAGAAAAAAAGGCCTCTAAAAGAGGCCAAGTTAGGAACGGTGTTGCTTAAAGCTTAATGATCGTGTGCCGCAACTACTTCACCAACTGGAGTTCTGAAGTTTTCTACCATCTCTTGAATTTCTTCAGGAGCATCTTCTGAGAACTGAAGTATGATAAATGCTACGGAAAAGTTAACAACTGCGCCGATTACACCAAATGCATTAGGTGAAATTCCAAAGAACCAGTTTGGCTCTAAACCACCTAAGAAATCAGTGCCTTGGATAAACATAACGCCTTTATGTTGGAATACATACAACATGGTTACGCCTATACCAGAGCACATCCCCCAGATAGCGCCTTTGATGTTCATACGTTTAGAGCAAATACCCATCATTAGTGCAGGGAAGATAGACGATGCAGCCAAACCAAAGGCTAACGCTACTGTACCTGCTGCAAATCCAGGCGGATTGAGTCCGAGGTAACCTGCGACCATGATCGATATTGTCATGACTACTCGACCTGCTAACAGTTCATTTTTTTCCGATATGTCAGGCGTAAAGACTCCTTTCATTAAATCGTGCGAAACCGATGACGAAATGGCGAGTAATAAACCTGCTGCGGTAGACAGTGCTGCTGCAATCCCCCCTGCGGCAACGAGTGCAATAACCCAGTTTGGTAAGTTAGCAATAGCTGGATTAGCAAGAACCATAATGTCACGGTCAACTTTAACCATTTCATTTGTTTCTGCATTTGCTGTGTACTGAACTTTACCGTCACCGTTTTTGTCTTCGTATTTTAATAGGCCTGTTTTTTCCCAATCTTTAAACCACTGAGGACGCTCTGCATATTCCATATTCTGGCCTGCAACTGGTTCAATAGTATTCATAAGATTTAAGCGAGCCATTGCGCCAACAGCTGGTGCAACTGTATAAAGTAATGCGATAAATACTAATGCATAACCAGCTGAAGAACGTGCTGCTTTAACAGAAGGAACCGTGAAAAAGCGCATGATCACGTGAGGAAGACCCGCAGTACCTATCATTAATGATAGAGTATAAGCGAACATATTAACTGTTCCGCCCATATTATCTGTGGTGTATTCTTTAAAACCTAAATCAGTCACTACCAAATCTAGCTTGTCTAACAAGTACATCCCGCTTCCGTCAGCTAATGTACTACCTAATCCTAGTTGAGGAATTGGGTTACCCGTTAATTGTAACGAGATGAAAACGGCTGGGATTGTATAAGCAAAAATCAGTACACAGTATTGAGCTATTTGCGTGTAAGTAATGCCTTTCATGCCACCTAAAACAGCATAAACCCACACAACGAACATACCTATGTATAAACCGTTGTCGTATTCCACTTCTAAGAAGCGAGAGAAGGCAACACCAACTCCTTTCATTTGACCTATGATGTAGGTTAATGAAGCGATAATTAAACAAATAACAGCAACTACTCGTGCGGTTTTTGAATAATATCTGTCAGCGATAAACTCAGGTACAGTAAACTTACCGTGTTTTCGCATATAAGGTGCTAACAACATGGCTAATAGTACATAACCACCTGTCCAACCCATTAAAAATACAGAGCCCCCATAACCAAGGAAAGCAATTAAGCCCGCCATGGAAATAAACGACGCTGCGCTCATCCAGTCGGCACCAATTGCCATACCATTTTGCATTGGCGTAATACCACCACCCGCAACATAGAAGTCACTAGTTGACTTTGCTCGTGCCAACCAAGCGATTACAAAATACAGTGTAAAGGAACCGAATACGGCGATATAGGTAAAGAGTTTTAGCTGTTCCATTATTCTTCCTCCACATTATATTTTATATCTAGCTCATTCATTTTTTTTGTATACCAAAAAATAAGACCTAAAAATGTATATATAGAACCCTGTTGTGCAAACCAAAATCCGAGCTTATAACCCCCAAGCCTAAATTCGTTCAACTGTTCGACTAGTAATATCCCAAAACCAAATGATACGATGAACCATATGATTAAACAGATAAATATTAGACGAAGATTTTCCTGCCAATATGACGTTTTATTTTCCACGACTCGCTCCAAAATTAATCTTTGTTAACTTAAAAGAGAAAATTCGCATATTGATAGCCGTAGAAAACTAAATTCTGACATTTTCAACAACATCAATACACCAACCAACTAAAATCACATTAACAACGCCATTAGAAGTAGGGTATTAAACTTTAGTCTAAAGAGAGGATTTAATAGTTGTATCTCACTCTATAACCCTCTAAAAATAAAGCATATAAAACTAGCAGCCAATAATTCAATTGCTTAAGGGATTTTATGAGTAGCGAACTAATAGAACATACAATGTTTATCCAGCAGATCCCTCCGTTTGATACTTTGCCGAAAAATACCGTGCAGCAATTAACTAAAAACATTGTCATTACCTATGTAACGGCGGCTCAAGTATTAACGGATAAACCAGAACTTAGAAATACCATACTGCTGGTTAAGAAAGGCGTGTTAGCGAAAAAGGCGCAAGTTAACAATACAGAGGGCACATCAGAAACAATAGAAAAATACGCAGAAGGTGACTTGTGTCGTCAGCTGATATTAAAAGACAGTTCAATTTTGGTGGTTGAAGAAGATGCTCTGATATATTGCTTAAAACTTGACGATATTCTGCCGTTATTAATTGATCACCCTGCGGTTTTACAGTTTTTAACTGCCTCACATGAGAGCCGATTAAAACAAACCATCATTACTCAACATGCTACTGAAATTAATGCATCACCATTAAATAATGCCTTGATTGGCGACTTAATTTCTAAAAAAGTGGCGACCATTTCTGAACACGAAACTGTTGTTCAAGCCGCAGAAAAAATGACAGAGTTAGGCTATTCCAGTCTTGTGGTTGTCAAAGATCAGAACTCAAGCAATGTAAGTGATTTAGGTATTATTACTGACAGAGATATTCGTGTTCGTTATGTCGCAAAAAGTTTACCTTTTACTACTCGTGTTAGTGAAATTATGACATCCAAAGTTTACAGTATTGACACTAGCAGTATTGCTTTTGACGCCCTGATTATGATGATGGATAAAAATATTCACCATTTACCTGTTACTGAAAATGGCCAGCTATATGGCGTAATAACAATTACAGACCTAATGCACAAAGAAGCACAAAATGCGGCTCATCTAATTAGTGTAATCCGTCGTGCTAAAACCATCGATGAGTTAGTTAACGTAGGTATTATGTTGCCGGATGTGCAATTGAAAATGACCAAGTTGGGCATTGCGGGTTTACAAATAGGTAAGAGCATTAGTGCACTATCCAAAGCATTAACCATCAAATTATTAGAGTTAGCCCAACAAGAATTAGGCGACGCACCTGTTCCTTTTGCATGGTTTTCTGCAGGTTCTTTAGCAAGGCAGGAGCAATTAGCTTATTCAGATCAAGATAATGGAATGATCATCAGCGACAGTGTTACACCTGAACAACTCGACTGGTTTAAGCAATTGGCTGATTTTGTTTGTGATGGGTTAAACCTTTGTGGTTTTGTTTATTGCCCTGGTAATGTAATGGCCAGTAACGAAAAGTGGCGACAGCCATTAAGGGTTTGGCGTGAGTATTTTAGAGCTTGGATAGATACACCATCGCCTCAAGCACTATTAAATTCAAGTATCTTTTTTGACTTAAGTTTTGTTTATGGTGATGAGCATTTGATTGATGACATTAAACACTACGTTGTTAGCAAAACCACCAAAAGTACATTGTTTTTAGCCCATTTAAGTAAAAATATGCAGGCTAATCGACCACCATTAGGTTTTATTAGAGATTTTGTTTTGATCTCAAGTGGCGACAACAAGTCCACCATGGACTTAAAACATAATGCTATTGCACCCATTGTTGATTTGGCTCGTATTTATGCACTCGCGTTGGGGGTTAAAGAAACCTCGACCATCGAAAGGTTAAAAAAAGTGGCTGAATGTACATCTAGTCGTTCTCAAGGGAATGCTAATGGTGTGAATAATAACGTAGTGAGTCATTCGTCAGCATTGAGCTTAATTGATGCCTTTGAGTTTTTGGTACAATTAAAATTAAGTTTATATCAGAAGAAAAGCCAACAAAATGTACCCGTAAATAATTATTTATCGCCAAAGGATATATCTCGCTTAGAAAGAACGCATTTAAAAGATGCGTTTAAAGTTATCAAAACGTTACAAGATGCAAGACAGGCTGTACTGTAATGATTTTTGATTGGTTATTTACTCCAGAAAGTCGTCAGTATGAAAAGCGTAGGCTGGAGCTATTGAAAGAAATATCTAAGGGCACAGCTCTCTACGACTTTTTATCCGTCCCTATGCCTGCGTTAACTAGTGAATTATCTAATGTTGAGATTGTATCGGTAGATTTTGAAACAACAGGCTTAGATGCACAAAAAAATGAGTTACTCAGTATTGGCTGTGTAAATATGTCGCACGGGCAAATTCAGCTAGGAAGTTGTTTTCATGAAATTATTGCTATTGATCAAGCACTTGTTGCTGATAATGTTGCGGTTCATACTATTACGGATACTGAAAAAAAAAATGGCACGTCACTTAAACAAGTATTTGATCAGTTTCTTGAGTTAATTGCTGGTAAGGTGCTTTTGGTTCACTTTAACAAAATAGAACGTGAGTTTTTTAATAAAGCTTGTATTAAGTTATACGGCGTTGCGCCTATATTGCCTATGATAGATACCTTATGTTTAGCCAGAAAGGAATTTACCCGTCAGGATTTCCATTTTGATCCTCAGGACTTAACACTGGAAAACTTAAGAAAACGAGCAAAACTGCCCTTTTATCAACCACATCATGCATTGTCAGACGCGATTGCCACCGCTGAGCTTTACCTCACTATGATCAACAGTCAAACTGCTATGAACATGCAATTAAAAGATGTGTTAATTTAACGTCTGTTAGAATTAAGACCTGTAGACCCGAAAAGGAAAAAATGAATGACAATCGTGATAATAATTGCATCATGTATTTATGTAGGCTTGATGTTTTTAATTGCTCGTTGGGGAGACAGGACCAATAACCCACTATCACAAAAAGTTACTCATCATCCTTTTATTTATGCATTTGCTCTAGGTATTTACTGTACCAGTTGGACTTATTTTGGTGCAGTAGGAACCGCATCAACCGACGGTTGGCAATTCTTCCCCATTCTTTTAGGTCCCATTTTATTATTTTTATTTGGTTACCCTATTTTAGAAAAGTTAGTGAAGGTATCTAAAAAACAAAACGTTACATCCATCGCTGACTTTATATCGTCGCGTTATGGTAAGCGTCAGCAAACAGCATTACTTGTCACTGTTATCGCCACGTTAGCGATTATTCCTTATATAGCTCTACAACTTAAAGCCATTAATGCCAGTTTTTCAGCATTAACATTGGACAATGATTTTGCCGGAGGTATGGAATCTAATTCTGCATTTTTAGCGACTCTGTTTATCGCTTTGTTTGCAATTTTATATGGTGCTAGGAAAGCAGATGTCACTGAATATAGATCGGGCTTAATCTTTGTTATTGCCTTTGAATCATTATTTAAGTTATTGGGGTTGGTTATATCGGCAAGCATAGCGCTTACCTTATTTAATGGTGTTGATATTGCCAGCTTACCTCCAATGCCTGTTGAAATTTGGTCTGTTGAGCGTTTTTCTAGCACAGACTTTATTGTTCAAACTTTTATGGCTGGGGCAGCTATTTTATGTTTACCACGACAATTTCATGTCATGGTTGTTGATAATAGTGACTCACAAAATTTACACACAGCACGTTGGTTATTTTCTCTTTATTTGATCATCACAGCTGCAACTATAATTCCTATAGCAATGGCAGGGCATTACTTTTTACTCGACACTGGAGTGAACAAAGACATATTCACCATGCAATTGCCTATGTTTGTTAATAATGATTGGGCAACATTATTGGTGTTTTTAGGGGGGATTTCAGCGGCGAGTGCCATGATTGTTGTTGCTACGTTAACCTTAAGCACTATGATCACTAATGATGTATTTATGCCGTTGTTATTAAAACGCGATAGTCATCAAATATTAGCGCAAGGACCCTTTCAATTTAATGTAGTGCGATTACGTCAGGTAACAATTGGTGCGATTTTACTTCTGTCTTACGCTTATTATTTATCTTGGGCAAATCAAGGTACTTTACATAGTATTGGCCTTATTGCATTTTCTTTAGTTATCCAATTGTTGCCACCAATTATTGGTGGCCTATATTGGCGGAAAGGTCATGCTAACGGCGTTTATGCAGGGTTGTTATTAGGCTTTTTAAGTTGGTTAATGTTTTTACTTATGCCTTTAGCCTCGGCTAATGTTGAAGATCATAGTGGCATTATTAGCCAAGGTGTGATCATCAGTTTAGTGGTTAATTGCATTGCTTATTATATGTTCTCTTTAATGGCTAAAGAGCGATTAATCGATAAAATTCAAGCCGCTGCATTCGTTCATCCTAATGTAGCTGTGCCGATTGCTAGACAAAGATTGGTGCATACCAGCGCAAGCGTAAAAGATTTAACCGATCTATTGATGACCTTTTTAGGTAATGGCAGATGTGAACAATTGTTATTGGAGTATGAGCAAGACCAAGAAGAGTTATCTACTAAAGAGGGCACTGTCAGTGTCAAACTAAAGGATACAGAAGAGCTAACCCATCACTTTGTTGAGTATTGTGAAAGGATGTTAGGCGGGGTATTAGGAGCATCCTCTGCGCAGTCACTGGTTAATATAGTGTTATCGGGTAAACAGCTTGACGTTGAAGATGTCGTTAATTTCTTTGATGACACTACAATGGCGTTAAAAACTAATCAGGCTATTTTATTTAACTCGTTAGAAAACTTAAGCCAAGGTATTAGTGTTATTGATAAAAATTTAAATTTAGTTGCGTGGAATAAACAATATTTAGAGTTGTTTGACTATCCAAAGTCTATGGTGAAAGTCGGTTTACCAATAAAAAACTTAATTGAATTTAATGCATTAAGAGGCGAGTGTGGCCACGGTCATATTGAAGAATTGGTCAACAAACGGCTTTCTCATTTACAAAGCGGTCAAAAGCACAGTTTTATCCGCAGACGTGGTGACGGACGAGTAATTGAAATGAACGGAAATCCGTTACCTAACGGCGGATTTGTTACCAGTTTTAACGACATAACCAGTTACGTAGAAACCGAACAAGCCCTTAAAGATGCCAATATTAACTTGGAACATAAAGTTAAGCGCCGTGTCGATCAAATAAGTGAAATTACTCAAGAGCTGCAATTTGCTAAACAAGAAGCGGAACAAGCCAATGCATCTAAAACTCGTTTTTTGGCATTAGCCAGTCACGACGTTTTACAGCCGTTAAACGCTGCAAGGTTGTATTTATCGTCGTTAGGTGAAGACTCTCTAACCCAAAGCCAATATCAAACCTTAGATAAAGTGGATCAATCTTTATATGCAATGGAAGATATATTGGCGACGTTATTGGAAATTTCAAAGCTAGAACAAGGTGCATTAGTGCCAACGTTTAGTCATTTTAAATTATCCTCTGTATTACGACCGCTATGTAATGAAATTGCAGCACAATGTCAGCAAAAGAACATCCAGTTTATTGAACATTGGCAAGACAGGGTTGTCTATTGTGATGCCACGTATTTGCGCCGAATTTTACAGAATTTTTTATCGAATGCTGTGAAATATACCCAAGAAGGTAAAGTGTTAATTGGACTTCGTTATTCTAATGAAGGTCGGAGCCAAAAAGACAATGAAAGCATAAGAATTGAAGTTTGGGATACCGGAGAAGGGATATCTGAAGCTGATCATGAACATGTTTTTCAAGACTTTTACCGCACGCACACAGGGAGTGTAAAAGGCCTCGGTTTAGGATTAGGTGTTGTTGGGCGTATGAGTGAACAATTAAAAGCACCTATTAAACTTACCTCAAGATTTGGTAAAGGTTCATGTTTTGGCGTGTCTATTAAATTGGGCGATTCAAGGCTAGTGGTTGAAACCTCGCAATTTGCACAGCATGAGTCCAGTCAATTTAATAAACTTAATGTCATTTGTGTGGATGACGAATTACAAAATCTAGATGCAATGAAATCCTTATTAGATAAATGGAACTGCCAGTGTTTATGTTTCTCAAGTGTGGAGCAATTAAGCGAATATTTACAATTACCAGAATGTATATGCCCAGATGTATTATTAGTTGATTATCAATTAGTACCATCGACAACATCAGGTTTAGAACTTATTCAGCAAGTTCGTTCTCATTGGCAAACTGATATTCCAGCAGCGCTAATTACCGCTGTGAAGGATGAAGGATTAAAAGAAACTTGCCACGACTTAGAAGTACGTTACATGCCAAAACCGCTAAAACCAGCAGCACTTAAATCTTGGTTAAAGAGTTTGGTTCAGAAGTCATAGGAAAATAAAGCTATAAGAATGGGTACTTCACTAGTTGTAAGTAAAAGCATTTTTACCTCAACCTAGTTGAGCTTATTTTAATCAATCTTAGAGCTAGAAAGAGGTAAAGTAATTTGTTATTACTCTCATTTTTATATCCATATTTATCTAAGTGTGGGTAATTCCTTTATTTACTAGACACACTTGGTTCTAACTGTAACTTCTCTGCTAACAATACCGCTTGAGTTCGGTTGTTGATACCTAACTTACGGAAGATTGCTGTTATGTGTGCTTTTATGGTGGCTTCTGTCACGTTTAGCTCATAAGCAATTTGTTTGTTTAATAAACCTTCATGCAATAAATACAGGACTCTGTATTGTTGAGGTGTAAGTTGTGCTACTCGATTTGCTAAGTTTAGGTCATCAGTAGATAACGCTTCAATTTGATTGGCTATACCTGGAGGTAACCAAGTGTCACCTTCTAAGATGTTATTAATCGCTTCAGCTATTTGTATTGATGAGGAGGATTTTGAAATAAACCCCATTGCACCAAATCCCATCACTTTAGAAATGATATTAAGTTGATCTGATCCAGAGATCACCGCAACTGGTAACTCTGGGTAATCTTCTCTAATTCTTATAATGCCATACAAATCCCCGCTTCCTGGCATATGTAAATCGAGAAGAACCAAGTCTAAATCATCGTGATTCTCTATTTGTTGAATCGTGGACTCCAAGGAGTCCGACTCAACAATGCTTAATTCGGAAAACTGAGTTCGTAAAGCGCCAATGAGCGCTTCACGAAATAAAGGGTGGTCGTCTGCTATTAAAAAGTTAGCCATACACTCATCTGTTTAGTCGATTTTCTATGATGGAATCCACCACACTTGGATCTGCCAAAGTAGATGTGTCACCCAATTGAGCAAAATCATTCGCTGCAATTTTTCTTAATATACGGCGCATGATCTTTCCACTTCTGGTTTTGGGTAAACCGTTTGTCCACTGGATCATATCTGGTGTTGCAATAGGACTAAGATCGTGACGAACCCAGTCGCGTACGGATTTCGTTAACTCTTCCGTTACTTCTGTCCCAGATATAGGAGTGATATAAACGTAAATGCCTTGGCCTTTTATATCATGAGGATAACCCACAACTGCAGCTTCTGCGACTTTTTCATGTGCGACTAATGAACTTTCAATTTCAGCCGTCCCTAATCTATGGCCTGATACGTTAAGAACGTCATCAACACGGCCTGTGATCCAGTAATATCCGTCGGCATCACGTTTACAGCCATCACCTGTGAAATATACATTTTCGTAAGCTGAGAAGTAAGTTTCTTCAAAACGTTTATGATCGCCATGTATGGTTCTGGCTTGTCCCGGCCAAGAATCTTTGATGATTAAGTTACCTTCACTTTCACCTTCTAGCTCATTGCCTTCAGCATCAACTAATGCGGGCTGTACACCAAAAAATGGGAAGGTAGCTGAGCCTGGTTTTAATTCTGTCGTGCCAGCAAGCGGTGTGATCATGGCTCCGCCGGTTTCGGTTTGCCACCAAGTATCAATGATTTCACATTTAGACTTTCCAACTACATCGTGATACCACTGCCATGCTTCTGGATTAATAGGCTCGCCTACACTGCCTAGTATACGGAGTGAATCTCTATGAGAATCTTGAGCCGCTAAATTACCTTTGGCCATTAATGCGCGTATTGCCGTAGGTGCCGTGTATAAAATATTTACTTTGTGATTATCGATTATTTGGCCAATGCGGCGTTCGTCTGGGTAGGTTGGAATACCTTCAAACATAAGTGTTGTTGCTCTATTAGCAAGAGGTCCATAAACAATATATGAATGACCAGTTACCCAACCAACATCTGCAGCACACCAGTAAACTTCTCCTGGTTTATAATCAAAAATCATCTGATGAGTCATTGATGCATAAACTAAATAGCCGCCAGTTGTATGGACTAAACCTTTTGGCTGACCAGTTGAACCTGATGTATAAAGAATGAAAAGTGGATCTTCTGCATCCATTGGCTCAGCAGGGCAGGTCTTATCACAATTTTCAGTTAGGCTGTGCCACCAAACTTGCTTGTCTAACAATGGCATTTCTTGATCGTCGTGATTAAATACGATGGTTTTTTCAATAGTAGTGACATCGTCTCTTGCGAGTGCTTCATCAACATTTGCTTTTAATGGCAAAGTTTTCCCGCCCCGTTTACTAATGTCTGATGTGATCACTATTTTTGCTTCACAATCGATAATTCTATCGGCAATGGCATGAGGTGAGAAACCAGCAAAGATGACCGAGTGAATGGCACCAAGTCTGGCACAAGCTAGCATTGCATAAGCTGCCTCTGGCACCATAGGCATATAAATAACTACACGATCACCTTTTTTAACACCCAGTGATTTTAAACCGTTTGCTAATTTACAAACTTCATCGTGAAGTTCTTGATAAGTTATATATTGACTATGGCCAGGACTATCGGCTTCCCAAATAATAGCAGTTTCTTCGGCATGATTTACTAAATGTCGGTCAATACAGTTTATAGAAACGTTAAGCTTCCCGCCAGCATACCAATCGATGTTTACATTGCCTTTATTAAATCGGGTTTCTTTAACTTTAGTATAAGGAGTTATCCAATCTAATCGTTGTCCTTGAGCATCCCAAAACTGTTCAGGGTATTCAATAGAAGCTTGATACAAATCTTTGTATTGCTCAATAGTTAAAGGGTTTGATTTTTCATGGTGAAATTTTGTAATTGAATCTGATTTTAAGGTCATAATATCGCACCTGACTGAGTAAATTTATCTTGAGGCTATCTTGTATGACTTTCAAGCCACTTTTAGTGTATTAACACTAGCTGAAATCACCTTTTAGAAGCTATTAGACCTTAGTCGAATAGACTAATAGCTAATTGTTCATTTTTTATTCCTTTTGAATAATACAAAACGAAAACAACAACTCGAAGAAGTTGCATAGCTGCTAAACAGCAACTATAAATTGATACTTCACATGTTTGAATTTAGATCACACAGGGTTTAATAAAATGAAAAAAATAATAAATGTATTAACGTCTGCAAGTATATTATTTAGTGGTGTTTCTTATGGGGCATATGAGATTAAAGTCAATGATGAAGAAACCATTAAGTTTGGTGGCTTTGTCAAGATAGACGCTCGCCATGTTACAGGTAATGTTGCATACCGTGATTTTTGGATTGGTACTGGAACCGTACTAACAGAAGATGCGTCACAAACTAAGTTTTCTGCTTATGAGTCTCGCATCAATACAACTTATACAAGTAATGGTGTTACGGCATTTGTTGAAATGGATTTTTACGGCGGTGGCGGTAACGAAATCATTTCTAATTCTTCGAATCCTCGTCTGCGTCATGCGATTATAAAATATGATGACTTCGTTATCGGTCAAACTTGGACAACGTTTATGAATACTAGTGCGCTTGCTGAAACAATAGATTTTGGCGGTGCTATGGTGGGTGAAGCGTTTGTGCGTAATACTCAAGTACGTTATAGCAGTAACGGATGGTCTGTAGCATTAGAAAATCCAGAATCATATGGTGGCGATACTTCGAATGATTCAATGCCAGATATGATTGCCAAATACCAATTAAAAGGTGACTGGGGTAATGTTTCAATTGCAGGTTTAGTAAGACAATTGACAACAACTTTAGGTGAAACAGAAAGTGCAATTGGTTTCTCCGTAGCGGGTAAAGTGAATACTGTTGGAAAAGATGACTTTAGATTCCAACTGCATCAAGGTAATTTAGGTCGCTATGTTGGTGTTGCAGCTGCAACTGATTTAGTGGGTGAAGAAGTAGAAGAGTCTTCAAGTTTTATGGTGGCATATCGTCATTTTTGGACAGAGACAACTCGTAGCTCAGTATTTTATGGCAATATAACAACGACAGAGAGTGACGTTGATAGAACTCATTGGGGTGTAAATTTATTTAAAAATTACACACCTAAATTTTCAATTGGTGCCGAATTAGGTAGTTTTGAAATGGCAGATCAAGATGCAGATTCAACTTATATGCAAGTATCTGCAAAATTGGCCTTCTAAGAATAATTTCATAAGATAGTCTACTTTAAGTTAGCTTTTGTAAGTTAACTAAAAACGTTAGATACAAATAAAAGATTACTAGGTGTTTGACTTGTCGCTCATCTAGTAATCTTTTTTTATTTTTAGCTTTGATTATTTAATTTTTTCTGTATTTTGTGCGCAACATTTAAGAAAGGATATAAATATGAAACCTCTACTTACAGCTTTATTGCTTATTTTTATGTCAGGCCCTACATTTTCTGATGATTTTGCATGGCAAAAATTAGTAGAACTAACGGATGAAAATATAGGCATTGGTGCAAGATCAGCAGGTTCAGATAAAGAAAAAGAAACGGCTGCTTGGATTAAACAACAATGGCAAATATTAGGTTATACCGTTAACGAGTATCCATTTGAATTCTCTTTAAAAAATAAAGCTTTTACTTCGGCAAACTTGTCAACGGTTATTAAAGGGCAGTCAGAAAAAACCATTGTTATTGGTGCTCATTATGATTCTACCGGAGAAAAACAAGGCAGTTTAGGAACGACTGATAATGGTTCAGGTGTCGCTGCTATTTTAGCGTTAGCCAAACGTTTAAAAGGCCAAACTATTCCGTATACAATTAAGCTAATTGCATTTGGTGCAGAAGAAGTTGGTATTCAAGGTTCCAAAGCATATGTAGGCAAACAACAAGAACTTCTCACTGATGTTATCGGGATGATTAATCTAGATACAATAATTGGAGGCGATAAGTTGTATGTACATAACGCTCATGAAAAACCGTATAAATGCAGTACAATAAAAAATCCTAATTATAATTCATCACCCGTTATAAGAGATGCTTTATTAGCAACGTCACAGTCTTTGTTTGCTGAAGGTAGCCATAAGTTACATCCTGCATACAAAGGTTATCCGCAAGGGCAAACAGGCAGTTGGTCTGATCATGCTTCGTTTGCTTGCCAAGGAATTCCTATTGCCTATTTAGAAGCAACTAACTTTGCTATTGATGGTCATTCAGGTAATGACGGCTATTCACAAACCATTCATGAAGATGTATGGGATTGCTTTAAGCAAGATAACAAAACGGCTTGTGACCGTTATAAAGAAAAGAAATGGGGGAAGATTTGGCACACAGAGTTTGACCGACTAGATACTCTCACTACGCTTTTTCAAAACAGATTAAAACAACAACTCACTCAAAATGTTGATGTATTAGAAATATTTATAAAACAAGCAGATAAAAGCCTGTAACAAAGCAAATTGGTATTAAAACTATGTTAACAAAAAAGAGAGACTCGATAGTGCCTCTCTTTTTTATGCACTCAACTTATGCATTTGACAATAGTATCGTGTAAAACTTCTGGCTTTGTTGGTTTTGCAATATGGGCATTCATGCCAATGGAAAGGTAATGCGCGATGTCACTTTCCATCACATTAGCCGTAAGAGCGATGATAGGGATATTGGCTATGTTTTTATTATCTGAATTACGTATTATTTTGCTAGCTTCAATTCCGTCCATTATTGGCATGTGAATATCCATTAGAATAAGATCAAATTCTTGTAATTCAACAGCCTGAGTACACTCCGAACCGTTACTTACCATTTCAGTAATAATGCCTTCTTTTTCTAACATTTTGCTAATAATGAGTTGATTAATTGCATTGTCTTCGGCCACTAATATTTTCAATCCGACTAATGAATTCTTAGTTGGGTGAGGCGTCAGTTTAGTCAGTTCTCCAATATTTTTTTGCATTATATTGAACAATACACTTGTTAAGACCGGTTTTTGAAAAATAGACGTTATATTGAGGTTTTGAGCATGATTTTTAATTACATCTTTGTTGTACGCTGTAAGTACAATAACTAATTCAAACGGTTTATAACTCATGCTATTAACGTGAGATAAAAATGCTGAGCCATTCATTACTGGCATAGTCCAGTCTGTTATGAGTACTCTAAATTTACTTGGTTCATGCTCAATTATATCAAGAGCCTCCTGGGCGGATGTACATAAAGTCGAGGGTAAACCCATTAGACTAAGTTGCTCTCCAACAGCCTTAAGTGCTAAGTAATTATCATCAACAACTAATACATTAAAAGGCGTTGGGAAAGTTAAATTATGACTGTCCTGAGTGATTATTTGATCATTCAGTCTTATTTTTAATGATGCGGTAAATTCACTGCCAATATTCGGTGTGCTTGTTACTGAAATGTCGCCACCCATTATCTTACATAAACGTCTGCTAATGGTCAGGCCCAAACCTGTCCCCCCAAAATTTCTGGTGGTAGAGCTATCTTCCTGTGTAAAGGCTTCAAATAAGTGAGGTGTTTTTTCTGGTGAGATACCGATACCAGAATCCTTTACCTTGAAAATTATTAATATAGGTTCTTGTTTATTTGACGTTTCTTCAGCTTGAATTGTTAATGAAACTTTTCCTTGTGAAGTAAACTTAATAGCGTTGGAGCATAAATTTAGTAACACTTGGTTAATACGAACTATGTCCCCCATTAAATCGGAATGTACATCGGGAGAGATGTCGATAGTAAACTCAATACCTTTCTCAAGTGCTTGATGCTCAAATGTTGTTTTGATGTAGTCGACAACAGAGTTTATAGAAAAAGGATGTTTTTCAATATTAATATTACCGGACTCTATTTTTGAAAAATCTAGTATGTCATTGATAACGGTCAGCAATTGATCGGAAGAATATTTTATTTTTTCCAAATAGTTCTTTTGTTTTGGAGGTAGATCATCACAGTCGAGTAATATATTAGTAAGACCAATAACACCATTCATAGGTGTTCTAATTTCATGACTCATATTGGCTAAAAACTCTGACTTAATAGATGCTAAGTGCTCAGCTTCTTCTTTTGCATGTAAGAACTCTTTAGTTCGTTGGTCAACTCGTTCCTCTAATTTTAATCTTTCACTATCCAGCTCTTTTAACAGTTGTAATCGTTTATTATTTGAAAATAAAACAAAAGCTAAAAAACTGCCTAGCAAAACGATGATGATCATTGTTGTGTATATTAGGATCTTATTTTTTTCAAAATTCGAGGGCTCGTGGTAAGAAATCACTGAATCTTTAGGTAGTTTTTTAGTGTCGAGATTAAACTTACCTAACTGTCTCCAGTCATAATAATGACCACTTAGCTTTTTAACATCAACAGGTCTTAATTTTTTATTGTTAATAAAATAGATCACAGACTCAGCGGCTTGTTTGCCTATATTGTTACCAGATAGTAAATGCCCACCAATAATTCCTGACCCTAACATCGAACTCCAGAAACTGACAATAGGTGCATTGCTATCAGGGGTTAATAACTCTAAAAGTTGATATGGACTTATCATTGAGTCGTTATAGCGTCGAAAAATCGGTGTAAATATAATAATAGAGTCCGAAGGCGCATTGCTGACTTTATTAATTAACTCGTCAGTTGGTACATCAAACCATTCTTCAATACTTATATGAGAGAAATTCTTAGTAATGAGTGGGTAAAGAGTTTTGTAGTAATTAAAACCAATCTCACTATTTTTATCTAAAATTACAATTAATTTTGTTGGATTGATTAAGTTTACGGCGTCTTGGGTTGCTTGTTTGAAGTCTAGTTTAGGTTTAATTATAAGCCCGGTTTCATCATCAGACACTTTAATTTTACGTCCAGGCGATAAGTATATTTTTGGAACACCAGAGAATAAATGATCAAAACTGGATACTAACGTCGCTGCAGGCACGCCTCTAGTAATAATAATATCTATTTTTTTACCTTGGTATTTTTGTTGTAGATACTGTCTTATGATCGACTTTTGTTGAACCCCATCAAATCTAGCTGAATCCATATTTTCAATAAATAAATCAAAACCCGTAGTATGTTCAAGTAATTTTGTACGCAATCCACTTTCTACCGCTTTCTGCCATGGCATATTTTGATTTAATGAATTGATGAGTAAAATTTGTGTTGGTTTTGTTGTGGGGATAGACGTTGTTGCTTTAGTTGTATTAGCTTGTACATACAAACTAAAAACTTGAATTATAAAAAGTAAAATAACTAAATAAAACTTCATACTTTCCTGCGACTTTTTATTTAAAAAAGAGATTCTAGATTAGATAGAAATGTATTTATTATCAACTAAATGATTGTGTATATTGTTATTTTTTGTCATTGCCAGCATTGATACTAGCAATCTCAGTCAATTCAGACATAATCTCACAAGATTGATAATACCAACAGAATAATAAAATTAGGAAAGAGTATGAACGCGGTTGTTGTAGCAGTATTGCTAATGGTAGGTCTTAGTTTAGCGCGAGTGAATATTGTTATCGCTTTAGTATTAAGTGCATTAGTGGGAGGGGTTGTAGGTGGCTTACCGCTTTTAGAAACCGTTAATGTATTTACCCAAGGGCTTGGAGGGGGAGCAGCCATTGCGTTAAATTATGCAATGTTAGGTGCATTTGCCGTGACGATCTCTCGCTCGGGAATTACTGATGTTCTAGCAAATACAGTGATCACGAAAATTAGCGGTAAAAATGCAACAGCAGGCAGCACAATTTGGGTCAAGAGTATTTTATTTGGTGTGATTTTATTGGCTGCTATTGCTTCGCAAAACATTGTACCGGTTCATATTGCTTTTATTCCTATTTTAATTCCACCTCTTTTACATGTAATGGCTCAACTTAAGTTAGACAGAAGGGCAATTGCTTGCATATTAACGTTTGGTTTAACATCAACGTATATGTTGTTGCCAGTGGGATTTGGCAAAATATTTCTTAATACCTTGTTGTATAACAACCTAGTTGATAATGGTGTTAATATTCAGGTAGATCAATTACCGCTGGTGATGGCTATTCCTGTATTTGGCATGTTCTTAGGTTTGTTGTTTGCCTTGTTTATTAGTTACAGGGGAAAACGTGAATATTCATTGGATAAGATTTTAGCTTCAGAACCAGAAAATCATACGGTTAAAACAAAGCATTTATGGATTGCTGGTGTCGCTATCATAAGTGCGCTTTCGGTGCAGTTGATAACTGATTCTGTAATTATTGGTTCATTGGCTGGCCTTATCGTTTTTGTATTAGGTGGCGTGTTAAAAGTTGAAGAAACACAAGATGTATTCGCTAAAGGTGTATATATGATGGGCGTGTTTGGTTTTATTATGATATCCGCAGCTGGTTTTGCCGAGGTAATGAAGGCCACTCAAGCAATAAATTCATTAGTTTTAACCACAACGGATTTAGTGGGCGATAATAAAATGTTAGCGGCATTGTTAATGTTGTTAACTGGCTTGTTGGTCACAATGGGCATAGGCTCGTCATTTTCAACGATTCCGATTATTGCCTCTATTTATGTGCCACTTGCGTTGGGTTTTGGTTTTTCTCCATTAGCAACTGCTGCATTAGTAGGCACTGCTGCGGCGTTAGGTGACGCAGGTTCACCCGCCTCAGACTCAACATTAGGGCCAACATCGGGTTTAAACGCAGATGGACAGCACGACCATATTTGGGACACTGTCGTACCAACATTTATACACTACAACATTCCTCTTATTATCTTTGGTGTGATTGCAGCGATGGTGTTGTAACTAAAGATAGTTGTAAGATGGCTACGCCTAGAGTTCTCAGCTGTAAGTAAAACATGGAACATGTGTGTAGTGGTTAACTTGTGTATCTTCTAATTATTAAAATAATGAAATTAAAGATTAAATAACAAAAAACCGATGGCTAATGCACATCGGTTTTTTAGCTTATAGCTTGGCTTATAAAGACATTACGAAGCTAACGAGTTGCTCCCGCTGCTCGGCTGTTAAACTTGCAAATAATGTTCGGCTGTTAGCTGCTTCCCCATCATGCCACAATATGGCTTCTTCAATTGTGTCTGCTCGACCGTCATGTAGAAATCCGGCTGCTGGGTTGACAGTTTTAGTTAAACCTATTCCCCATAAAGGTCTGGTTTTCCATTCAAAGCCATCGGCCATAAAATCGCGGCGATTATCCGCTAATCCATCTCCCATATTATGTAATAACATGTCCGTAAATGGATAGATAGTTTGGCCTTTTAATGCATCAGGAGCGGTTAACCCGCCAATGGTTAAGTCACCAGTTGCCGTAGTAAATGATGGTGTATGGCATGCGGTACATTGAGTTTGTTCGAATAACAAACTGCCGGCTAGTACATCTTCATCTTCAATGTTTCGTCTTGATGGTACGGCAAGAGTTTCTGCGTAAAATACTACGTCATCAGAAAAGCTTTGGTTTGCTTCTGGTTCTCCATCAATATCTGCACCGGTATCAACAAAACCAGTTCTGGTTAAGTAGCTTTCATGCATGGCAGTATTGGCTATGCTTTCATCTGGAAATAATGGATTAGTAATGCCCATATCGCCGCGTAATGCACCAAGGGATTGAACACGAACACTTGGTGTACTGGCTTTCCAACCAAAACGACCTAATGAAACTGGATTGTCATCACCATCTCTATCTTTAATTGGATCAAATACCCAATTGGCTCTGCCTGAAACTCCATCAGCATTTTCATCAGTACTGTCTTCTAAGGCTAAAATATCGTCTTGTGGTATTAACTCTAATAAACCTAAGCCAAAAATTGGCATGCCATTTCTTGGGCTAAAACGAACATCATCTTGCATAATCGCACTGTTGGTTTGATTATCGCTTTCAACATCGTATGGGATTTCAATATCAAACAAAGGTTTTTTCAACTCAACACTTGTTCCGTCTGGGTAAGTGTAGGTCGAATACTCATAAGACAAATAAACATTAGCTTGACCAATAAATGGATTGTCTTCCCAGTCATCACGTGCTTTTAACACACCACGGTGAAATAATTGAGTGCCAAAACCATCTACACCTACATTACTGCAGTAATCATTACTTACATCTGGGTAATCACACAACCCATCGTCTAGGCTCATGCGTAAAAATATACCTGCGCTAGAATCTAATAACACTCGGTCTTGATTGGCAGACAAGGTTACAGTCGATGAACGGCCATCTCTTTGATGGCAGGAATTACAGTCTTGGTTATTAAATACAGGACCCAGTCCGTCTAATTCTGGATGTTCAGAGTTTGGTGCTGTTGTGAATGAGGTTTCAAAATGAACGTCACCCGTTAAATGTTGATCTAATTCGTCATCGGTTAATGTAGGGATCGGTATAGAAAAACCATGGCCAGACTCACTAGCGTTCTCAGCGGTTGCGGTGTCACCTAAATTTTCAACTAAGGCATAATCGGGGTATTTTTTTGAATTATCATCTGAGTCACACCCAGTAATGCTTTGACTGAGTATTGCAGTCAGTGAGATAAGTAGTATTTTTTTACAGGCCATAATGATTAAATTATCCAGTTTTAGATGAACGAAAAGGCCCTGCATAGGGGCCTTTCGTTAATTACTTGAATAATAAGTACTTATTATATTTGCACTTATTACATTTGCACTTATTATTGAACATTCCATTCGTTTAATAATAATAATACATCGTTTTCTAATGATGCTTGCAACACAGTTAATGAGTCGATAGCAGTTTGAATACGTACTCGTGCATCGGCATCGTTAATCGCTTGTCTAAATGGTAAGTCGTCAGTACCAGCAATTGCTTCAATGTTAGTAATTGCTGTAGCTATTTCTTCATCAACACGTGTTGCTAGGTCAGCATCAGCTGCGTCTACAAAGTCAATGATACCTTGAGCATCTGCTTCACCATCAAACTCACCACGATAAACATTTTGTACACCAACGATATTGTCAGTGAAGTCAGCAAGTGAATTCCAGCTATACTGAGATTCAACTAAAGAGGTATCTGTGCTGTTAATATCTGAACCAAATGGTTCTGCAATCTTACCGTTGCCAACCTCATCCACAATGCCAATTAAACCATTAATTAACTCTTCTATTACACCCACTTGTGATGAGTAAATTTCATTGTCGGTTTCTAATAAGTAATCTTGGTAAGGAACCGAATTTTCATCGCTTGAATCATTTGCAACAAGCCAAGCGTCTTCTAAATCTTGTGTGTAACCTTTAAACACTTCTGCAGCTGCAGTTAAGTATTCAATTTCTAGGTCTGTCATTTCAGTTATTGCTTTAGTGTTGTCTTCTACACCATTACCAAATAACAAAAACTCCATAGTGTGGAAACCTTGAACGTCGTCATTATAAGTAATTAGTTCCGCTGCGGTGAAGCTTGACTGTGTCGCTAAAAGCGCTTCTAGGTCTCCTGTATTTAAAGGCCATGTATCTAAATGAGGGTCAATTGATAATGCATCAACAGGTCCAAAAATGTGAGACTCGCCTTGTTCCCAAGGTTGTCTAACATCTTTCCAAGCTTGTTGTGCTGCGGCTAAATTAGCTTCAGTTTTATCTGTTGATAATGTTTGTGCCGCATTTATGAAAGCTTCTGCTTTGGTATTCAAATTAACGTAACCAGCAACAATCACATCTTCTGTTAAATTGGTGATCATTGACGTAGCGTCAAAATCAAAAGTAGTGTCATCGTTATTGTCATTATCTGAGCCACAAGCTGCTAATAAAGAAACAGAAACAAGAATGGATAAACATGATCTTTTAAACATAAATAGTCCTTAAATATATTGATATTAAATAGAGAATTGGTAGCCGACTGAAACACCGAAAGAGCCAGTGTCATCAATGCTTTCGCTCGCATATTGCTGAATGGCAAATTGGCTTTTAATTACGATGTTTTTAACTGGTGTGTAATTAATGCCAAAAGCTATTTCAGATGTGTCGAATCTTTCTGTTGCTGTGCTGCTTTGGGTTTCTTTTACTGGGTTAGCAAAACTGTATGCAACAAAGGCGGTAATTGGGTGTTGTATATTGAATAAGTTGTTCACGTGGTAACCTGCTTCAATAAATCCTGCGTGAGCTTCACTGCCAATTAAAGCAAAGTTGCCAGGTTGTAAGCCTGATGTGGTTTTATTAGCTTGAGTGATTAATTCACTGTCTTCTAAATTACCTAGTAAGTATTGGCTTTTAACAATAACGTTATCACTGCGCCATACAGCATGTAAGCCTAAAATAGACACTTTACCATCGCCGGATATATTATT
The DNA here is from genome assembly GCA_034111705.1 of Psychrosphaera sp. Classification (GTDB taxonomy): domain Bacteria; phylum Pseudomonadota; class Gammaproteobacteria; order Enterobacterales; family Alteromonadaceae; genus Psychrosphaera. The sequence continues at coordinate 5,306 of JAWUWS010000106.1, read as the reverse complement.
GTCGTTGTGTCTATTACCAGAAGTATTGCCTGTGTAATAACTTAAACCAATGCCACTCTCATTTTTGATATCACCATAATCAAGGCGCACTGTTAAGGCCAAATTATCAGCATTGTTGTATTCAAAGCGCTGTTGTTGGCCACTTGCAATCCAGTCATAGGTTCTGAAATATTCAGAGTTTAATCCAGTGGTGACTAACGTTTGTAAGTGGAGGTTTTGCCAATTAATTAATAAGTTAACACCTGTTTCGTGCCATGTTTGAGGAATTAATGTAGCTTCGCTCCAGTGGCGTTTGGTGGTTAAGTATTCAGACGGTTTATGGAACTCAGTGCCCAAACCAACAGGGACGCTTATATGACCAAACTTTACGCTCATCATGTCGTTGTAAGTGTATTTGAATTCGATTTTTTCAACGAGAACTTCACCGCCAGCTTCAACTTCGGTTTCAAATTCGCCAAATTCTTCAAAACCATCGTATTCGATAGCAGAACCAGTACCGCCATGTTCAAATTCTATTTCAGTTTCAATTTGCCATTTATCTGAAGGTTGATATTTAACTTCTAATACAACACGTTCAAGGTCGACAGTGGCTTTATTTTCACCCTCGGTATCTTGGATATTACGAAATACAGCTTCGTCGCTGTAAGCTATGCTGCCATAAGAAATAATTTGCCAGTTTTTATCTAGTTTCTGACTTGGTACTTGGCTCGTTATTGTTTTTGCCGAAAGTAACTCAACTTTGCGCTCTAACTCTTTAAGTTGTTTAAGCAAAGATTCAGTACTTACATCAGTACTTAGTTCAGCATCAGCTGCATTTGCAGATATGTGAAATAAAAAGGCATGTGTTAATAACACTGCAGAAAATAGTGTTGCGTATGTTTTCATACAATTACTTCTAATTAAGAATGATTATCATTTGTGCTGATTCTATTCTAAGTGATAATCATTGTCATTAACTATATGAACTTAAATTTATTATAGGTTATGCTTTTATGTGTATATAAGGGGAATAAGAAAGCGGTGCGTTAAGAAAGAGGTTATAAGAATGACTTTGCCACAAGCTTGAAGTTGTATGAAAAATCTAAGCCGTAAGAAAACTAAGATCTGGCTAACTTAGACATTTGGAAATTTAACGTTGCCACTTCTTTTGGGCAATTTTATCTTTGTCTTCAGCTTCTACCCAACGAGTGCCAATGTCTGTATTTTCTTTTTTCCAAAAAGGCGCGTTATTCTTTAAAAAATCCATAATAAACTGAGCTGCATCAAAAGCAGCCTCTCGGTGTTTACTGGTGACGCCAACAAATACAATTTGTTCGGACAAATTAAGTTGCCCAATACGATGAATAATCCTTACTTTACCTAACGACCATTTTTCACGAGCTGACACGACAATGTCTTCCAATGCTTTTTCAGTCATTCCTGGGTAATGCTCTAATGTTAAACCACTAACATGATTACCTTGGTTATAATCTCTCACTAACCCAACAAAGGTCACTACTGCGCCATCGCTACTGTTATGGTCTGTATTATTGTCATTACGCAGGGCTTGATACTCTGTTGCCATATCAAAATCTTGCGCTTGTACTGAGATCATTTCATTCATTTGCTATCCACCTGTAACTGGCGGGAAAAAAGCAACTTCGTCACCATCTTTTACTGCTTGGCTACCATCAACAATAGTCTGATTCACAGCCATTAATAATTTGCCATTTGCTAGACTCAATTGCCAATTCTCATCAGTTTTAGCTAACGCTTCTCGTAATTGTTCTAGCGTGGTTACTGAATTAAAACGTTGGTCGCTTGCCAAATCAATTGCCAATTCATTGCAACCTAATGACTCTCTAAGTTGAGCGAAAAATAAGACTTTTATCATAATGCTTTATCTACATTTCCGTTGTTATTGATATTACGGTCATGTTGCCAATGGCCCGTTTTACCACCTAATTTCTCTAACACCTTAATACCTTGAATTTCCATATAAGGGTCGGCAGCTTTACACATATCAAATAAGGTTAATGTTGCAACGCTTACCGCAGTTAATGCTTCCATTTCTACACCAGTGCGACCTGTTAACTTACACATGGCTTGCACACGAATTCGGTTGTGCTCTGGCTGTATTTCAAAGTCTACATCTACCTTTGATAAAGCAAGAGGATGGCATAATGGAATAAGGTCGGCGCATTTTTTTGCAGCTTGAATACCTGCTATTTTTGCTGTGGTGATCACATCGCCTTTTTTGTTTGTATGCTCAATTACTTCTTTTATAGTGGCGGCTGACATTAAAATATAACCTTCGGCAATAGCGGTTCTTACCGTTGGTGTTTTGTCGGTGACATCCACCATATTTGCCTGACCGGTTTGATCTACGTGAGTTAAGTTAGTCATAAGTTAGCCCCTTGTTCAGCTTCTTGTTTCAGTGCAGCTATCAATGGAGACAGACTTTAACTGTCCAACAAAGTTACAAGGGTTATGTGAAGCATCAAGTTGGGATTCAATTAAACTCCAAGCTGTCTTACATGCTCCAGTAGAACCTGGCATACAAAATACAATGGTGCCATTAGCTAACCCTGCAACCGCTCTTGATTGAATAGTAGAAGTGCCAATTTCTTGATAAGACACATGTCTAAATAGCTCGCCAAAGCTATCTACTACTTTGTCGAATAATGGCAACATAGCTTCTGGTGTTGAGTCACGTTTGGTAAAACCAGTACCACCAGTTATTAAAACGGCTTGTACATTTGTACTGGCAATCCAGTCAGAAACTACAGCGCGCATTTGATAAATGTCGTCAATGACAATTTTTTTATCCGCTAAGTGATGGCCAGTTTCTTGTAAGATCTTTACAAGATAGCCGCCAGACGTATCGGTAGATTCATCACGAGTATCAGAGACTGTTAATACTGCAATATTAAGAGGCTGAAAAGGGACTGCTTTTTTTGTTGCCATGTTATTACCTGAGTTTATTATTACTGAATTAATTATGTTTTAAGTATCATTAAGGTGTGAACATTAATGACGTTGTAAGTTGTTAATAAATTTATGCCATTGTTCAGGAGTATTGGTATTTATTAATTTATCATTTTCAGCAGTGCTTAATTGCACAGCTCCAATACGTGATAAAAAACGTTGTATTGAGCGACTCGGTTTTGCTGCTGAAACGTCAGACAAAATACTCTCTAGATAACTTCGTGTTAGATTTGTATTGGGAATAAACGCAGGAATTGGATGCTCAAGATAATGCACGGCAGTATCCATGGTTAATCCAGCTTCAACCAAACAAATTAATAAGTCTTCTGAAAGCAAAGGCATATCCACCGGTATTACCAATATAGGAGTGCTTTTCTTTGAGACCATTTCAAATAGCGCACTATGAATGCCACTTAAAGGTCCATGTTCTGGATAAATATCCGGTAAGCTCCCGTGGGTAAAATCATTGCGGCTCACGAGTACTTCACTAGCACCAATGCGTTTTAACAGATTTATACTTCGTTGTAATAAGCTCTCACCATCAATCTGTAAAAAGGCTTTATCCTCACCCATCCTAGATGATTTACCGCCAGCTAAGATTAAGCCTATAAAAGGTCTGATGTTTTCACTGTTCTTACTCATTTAATCCTCCTAGCATGATTTATTAAGCATGAGCCATTAAGCATGAGCCATTAAGCACTATCCACCCAGCATAGCCAAGTGAGTGGTCGCGCCCGTAAAGTTTTTAGCTAATTCGTGGCCTACTTCTTTATTGGTCATCGCCGCTAATAACGCATCACAAGTTTGCTCAACACCGTCTTCTGTTAAATACGGTCGTAAATTAATGCCTTGTTCGGCAAACAAACATAAGTGTAATTTGCCATTGGATGCAATACGTAAACGGTTACAGGTTTTACAAAAGTCAGTGCTGTAAGGCATGATCAAACCAAATCGGCCTTGATAATCAAGGTGGTAAAACTCTTGAGCTGGGCCCGCTAATTTGTCTTTAATAACTTGAGTCCAGCCTTTAGCTAATAAATCTTGTTTTATGTATTCGCCAGAAACATGGGTGGGGGCAAAGTAGTCTTTGTTGTCACCTGTGTCCATGAGTTCAATAACACGTACAGTAACGGACTTATTTTTAATCCAAGATAAGTATTGGTCGATTTGATCTAAGTTGAATGTTTTAAGCAAAACCGCATTAAGCTTCACGTTGGATAAGCCTAAAGATATTGCCTTGTCTACGCCGCGTAAAATTGACTCTAAATTTTGATGGCCTGTAATGGCTTGAAATAATCTAGGATCTAAACTGTCGGCACTAACATTTAAATGCGTTAATCCAGCATCAACCCATTGCTCTATGTTTTTTTCGAGTATAAAACCATTGGTGGTAAGGGCAATTTGATCTATGCCTTGGGTATTGTTACAGATACGAATAACGTCGACTAAGTCTTTGCGTAAGCCTGGCTCACCCCCTGTGATACGAATTTTCTTCATACCGAGTTTGGCAAAGGCGGTGACTAAGGTTTTGATTTCCGACAGAGACAGGAAGTCGCGTGCCCCAGAACAGTCGTAACCGTCGGGCAGGCAATAGTCGCAACTGAAATTGCAGACATCAGTGATGGATAACCGCAAATATTCAAATTTACGGCCAAAATTGTCTTGTAACATAACACCTTTCCAAATGTGGGAGGCCAATAGCAAGATTTCTCTTGTGACCCTGGTAGCACACTTCAAACAGTGAAGTGGCTACGGCTAATAAGCCATATTTATTTGATGAAAAATGTAGTGATACATTTAAAGTTAAATAAGGTTAGGCAATAAAACGAGTGAACGTATTAGCTCGGAGTTAATTTTTTGTGAATCTCCATCATAACGGTTTTTGTTAACAAATAAAGCTCTGTCTAAAGCTATTTTTAGACTCAAATGAAAGTGTTAATAACAAATAAAAAAACAATAATAAAATAAATAGTCAGTTAACAATATTTGTTGTTTGTAATAAACGGGGTATTCTCCCCGTACTATTCAAAAGTACTCAGTCGTGTTTTGCCGCACTTGTAACCATAGAAGTATAACAATCAAAGTATAAAATAAGAGAAGTGTATTAAGTCATGTCTAAAACAGTAAAGCCTCACTCATCAAAACCTTTGTCAGACGACCAGTTAATGCGTTACAGCCGTCATATTATGTTGCCTAGTATGGATATTGATGGGCAAGAAAAGTTGTGGAATAGCAAAGTATTAATCATTGGTGTTGGTGGATTAGGCTGCGCTGTAGCACAGTATTTGGCGTGTTCTGGTATTGGTCAGTTAACGCTGGTGGATGACGATTTGGTAGAT
>JAWUWS010000105.1:0-7418 GCA_034111705.1 Psychrosphaera sp. | reverse complement strand
AACTAAGCGCCGACCCAGAGTCAGGTGAAATACGGCGCCATCATTTTCATCATACTTGTGTAAGAAAGGCAGTTAAAAAAGCGCTTAAACAGACTAATATTACTAAGCTTATAACGCCACACACTTTCAGACACTCGTTTGCTACACACCTTTTACAAAGCGGCGCTGATATTAGAACGGTGCAAAGTCAATTGGGACATTCTGATGTTAAAACTACTCAAATTTATACCCATGTTCTTCAACAAGGTGCTAATGGTGTGGTAAGCCCATTGAGTAAATTACTGTAAACGTCTATAGATTATTTAACATAACTTGAAATGGTTATAACTAATGTATTAACAGCTCTACACTTCCTGCAGTTAATACCCAAATAGCAAAAAACATTTTTAATTGAAATACTGGAATACTAGTGGCTAGTCTTTTAGCTAATACTCCACCAATGACCGCGCCCGGCCCTGCAAAATATAAAACATTCCAGTAAATATTATTTTCATAAATATGGTAACCAATTCCTGACCATACCGTACCTGCAGATAAAACAACGGCAACGGCTATGGCAAGAGTAACTCTATAACCTCTAAAAATCAGATAAAATGCGATGATTTCACCCACCCCAACGGACAACCAAGCGGTGATCATACCGCCCAAATAACTCAACAAAACCAAAGCTAATTTGTCTGTAAGGTTAACAACATTAACCTCTTTTAATGATGTTTGTTTTTTGTCAGATATAATTTTTTTTAAGCCTGTGTATAACAAGCCAATACCAATAAAAATGGAAAAGTAAGCAAATAAATACGATACCGACGCAGGTGACGATACTCCAAGTCCGTATACCGTCCAAATGCCTAAAATAGAAACTGGCAAACATAAAAAGCTTAAGCTAGACAATAAGCTCCAATTTTCTACATGGCATGTTTTAGCGTGATTTAGCCACATAATACTGCCTGTCGTCATGCCAAAACATTGAATTGCAAAACTAGTGGCAACCGCCTGTTCGGCTGTAATACCAAGTTGTTGAAATGCAGGTATGAATATTACACCGCCACCAGCGCCAGTTGAATTAGCAAACAAAGCACCTAGAAGTCCTAAAAAAGTATACGCCGAATATGCGTAAGTCTGATAAAGAAACCAACAACATAATAAGCTTAAACAGCTCATAAAAATGACAAAATATTTATGACGGAAAAGTGATAACAAAGTACACCTAAAATTGAAATCGATTAATGACAGAAGCTATTTTCTTGTATAGCGTCGCTATTCTACAACTTTGGATTAACCCATGCGTAAAGGGGAATATGATTTTAATCTTATTTAAGATCAATTGCATAGATGAATTAATCAAGAAATTGAGCTAATTGATATAATGCTAAATTAGAAAGTAACAGATACAAAAAAACCGCCAACTGCGGTTTTATTTAAAAAAATAACTAAAAAACAGAATGACTGTTACAGTTTAAAAAAAAGCTCTCGGTAGCGTTTAAGCTCTTCAATGCTTTCTCTAATATCGTCTAGCGCTAAATGTGCGCCTTTTTTCTTGTAGTTAGAGACCAACTCTGGCTTCCAGCGTTTTGCTAATTCTTTTACTGTGCTGACATCTAAATTACGATAATGGAAAAATTCCTCTAACGTCAACATGTGGATATGCATAAAACGCCTATCTTGGCAGATACTATTACCACACATAGGTGAGGTGCCTGCTGGTACATAATCTTTCAAGAAATCAATGGTGATCTCACAGGCTTCTTGCTCAGACACTTTACTGCTTTTACAGCGCGCAGTGAGTCCTGACTTACCATGTTGATTAACACACCACTCGTCCATACCATCTAACACTTCATCAGATTGATAAATAGCAATTTCTGGCCCTTCAGCCAAAATGTTAAGATCGCTATCGGTGACGATGCTTGCAATTTCCAGTACTTTGTCAGTACGAGGTTCTAATCCGGTCATTTCCAGATCTACCCAAACTAAATTATTTTCACTAAATGACATATAGACCTTACGGAATCCTTTTTATCACGCATAGTTAAGTATAATATGGATCCATTGTTATTCTTTTTATTAACTTTCACAAGTTTTTATAATTAAATCATAGGCCAAAAGTGGCAAAACAAAAAAAATTATCTCATTCTCAGTCAAGACGTATTAAAGATAATCAAAATAAGCGGATTGCAAAAGCAAAAAACAAAGGTAAATCTAAAGATGATTTAGATGACTCTATGTTAGGTCCGCAATGTTTTGGGCAAGTCATTACTCGTTATGGCCAACATGCCGATGTTGAAAGTAACGATGGTGAATTAATCCGATGCGATCTCCGCCGTGCGGTTGGTTCATTAGTCTGCGGTGACAAAGTTATTTGGCGTCCTTATAAAGTATCAGATTCTGATTTTGGCGGCGTTATTGAAGCCGTTGAACCTAGAGACAGTGTATTTGTACGTCCTGACTTTTACGACGGCCTTAAACCTGTTGCTGCTAATATAGATCAAATATTTATCGTCTCTGCCCTACTGCCAGATTTAGCGCCAAGTATTATTGACCGTTATTTAGTTGCTGTTGAACAGCTAGATATAACCCCCGTGATTTTGATCAATAAGATGGATCTACTAGACGACGAAAACAGAGAATCGGTAGAAAGTATCGTTGAACTATACCGTAGCATTGGTTATCAAGTTCTCACTATGTCTGCTATTGAAGAGCAAGGCGTTGCGTCAGTAAGAGATTTGTTAGTTGATAAAACCAGTGTATTTGTTGGTCAATCAGGTGTGGGTAAGTCATCTTTGGTGAACTCTATACTGCCTGAGGTGAACATACTGACCAAACAAGTCTCAGACAATAGTCGACTTGGTGTTCATACAACTACAGCCTCAAGATTATATAGGTTGGACAATGGTGGCTCTATTATTGACTCACCAGGAGTACGTGAATTTGCCATGTGGCATTTAGAAACTGAGCAGATTTTACAGGGCTTTATTGAATTCAGGCCTTTTTTAACCTTATGTAAATTTAGGGACTGTAAACATCAAAAAGATCCGGGCTGTGCATTACAACAAGCAATAAAAGATGGAAAAGTATCGCAGCAAAGGTACAGTAGCTTTAAACGTATTTTACAAACGATTGATGAAATAACATTACGACATCAGTCAAAAGAACCAAGCTAAATAAGACTGACATCGGCTGTTACAAACAATTGTTCATTCAATTAAACAGCTCAGGTATAATGCCGAAATAATAAATATAACTACAAGAATGAATTTTTATTCTTAAGGGTAAATAAGTGAATTTTGATAACTTTAAAATCGCGTTTCAATACGCATTACCAAAACACGGTGTATCTAAGCTGGTTGGATTTTTAGCCAAAGCAAAACTAGGTTTTGTTACAACTGGATTAATTAAAGCGTTCGTAAAATCTTACGACATCAATATGGATGAAGCTAAACATTCAGACCCTGCACATTTCAAAACGTTTAATGAATTTTTCACTCGTGAACTGGCTGACGGTGTTCGTCCAATTATTGAAGACGAAAATAAACTAGCACACCCAGTTGATGGTGCAGTAAGCCAATTAGGTCCAATTAAAGACGGGACTTTAGTACAAGCTAAAAACCATTATTATTCATTGTTAGAATTAGTGGGTGGCGACCAAGCCATTGCAGACAAATTTGAAGATGGCGACTTTGCGACTATTTATTTAGCACCTAGCGACTACCACAGATTACACATGCCAGTAAAAGGCACGTTAACAGACATGATTTATGTTCCAGGCGATGCTTTCTCGGTAAACCCACTAACCGCAGCGAACGTGCCAAACTTATTTGCACGTAACGAACGTGTTGTTTGTGTATTTGATACTGAGCTAGGGCCAATGGCTATGATTTTGGTTGGCGCAACGATTGTTCGTAGTATTGAAACGGTTTGGGCTGGCGAAATTACTCCACCACGAGGAAAGTCGGTTAACCAGGTTAGCTATTCAACCGAAGGTGACGACGCTATCGTATTAGATAAAGGCGACGAAATGGGCCGTTTTAAACTTGGCTCAACGGTAGTATGTTTATTTGGCAAAGATAAAATTAAATTCATTGAAGAATTAGAAGCTGGTTCAGTTACTCGCTTAGGTGAGCATTTTGCCGACAAACTGTAACTATTAACAGCTACTCTTAGCGGAGTATTAACTATGATAAGTGGCGATTAACTATTGTTAAATTTCATAAAGCTCCGCCATGCTCAATTTGGTGAGCTACACCCGATGATCAAATTACACTTAGGAGGTTTACTTCTAGGTGTGTCTGGTTTATTTGCTAAGCTCATTCAACTCCCCGCATTAGATATCATTGCTTATCGCAGTATATTAACCGTAATATTACTGTTTACGTTAATGCATTTATCAAAAAGTAAAATCCGCTTAAACTCATTTAAAGATTATAAAGTCGCTCTAGTTTTAGGTTTACTTGCTGCGGCACATTGGTTTACTTATTTTACCAGCATTCAAATGTCGTCAGTTGCTGTTGGTATGATCACCTTATTTACGTACCCAGTCTTTACCGTATTACTAGAACCTCTGCTGCGTAAACAACTTCCTTCTTTGCGAGATATATTCGTCAGTGTCATTGTGTCGTTTGGTATTAGCATGTTATTTCCAACATTATGGACCTCTGGCATAACGCTTACGGATGATTATCTTATTGGCATAGTATTAGGGGTGATTTCTGCTATTACGATGGCGTTACGTAATATTGGCATTCAACATTATTTTAAAGGATATTCTGGCACCCAAAGTATGTTCTACCAGTTTTTGGTTACGGCTATTGTATTAACCCCTTTTATTGGTACAAGCCCAGACAATGTATCACTAGATAATTGGCAGTTACTTATTTTATTAACCGCTTTCTTTTCTGCCGCACCACACATATTATTTGCCTCGGCTATTCATAAACTTTCAGCAAAAACTGCAGGGTTAATTGCCTATTTACAACCGTTATACGGTATTAGTTTAGGTTTTTTAATATTGGCTGAAATACCAAGTTTAATGACGTTATTGGGCGGCGTAATTATTTTATCCGCCGCTATATACGAAACTTACTTATCCAACAAACACACAAAAAATAACAGTGTGTCAAAAGAGTAAACAGTTCAGAGTAGAGAATTAAATGAAAATATTTGCTCACCGAGGTATTTCAGCCCACTTCCCTGAAAATAGCCAAACCGCTATAAGTGAATGTGACCCTAGTTTTATGGCAGGAGTGGAAATAGATCTGTTCCAATCTGGCAATCAATTTATTGTTGTCCACGACCGCTGGTTAACCCGTTTATTTGATATTGATAGAAGAACAATAGATTTAACAGCAGATGATATTAGCAATATCACAGGTAAAGATGGCCAGCCAATTCCAACATTGGAGTGGCTAGTTGAAGAATTGGCTGACAAGTCGCTAATATTAAATATTGAATTAAAGAAAATTCAAAATGTGGACCTATTTTACAAAAAATTAAAACAAGCGTGTGACAGGGTTAATTTCCCAATGGAAAACATGATTGTTTCTTCTTTTAATCATGTGTATTTAAAAAAATTACACACGTTAGATCAAACCTTAAAACTTGGACTATTGTTAACCAACCGCCCAGTGGATATTAAAAAGTACCTAAGTCACTTTTCTGTGTTTAGCATACATTTGGATATGGACTGCGTAAGTAAGTCATTTTTGAACGAAGTGAAGACACTCGGTACTGAAGTTTATATTTTCACCATTGATCACACTAAAGAGATAAAATGGTGTTATCAAAATAAAGTGGATGGCATATTTGCTAACGACCCATTACATGCATTTAATGTGATTAATGATTTATCTTAGCTAAAGATCTAGCTCGCTTTATGCACGGTTCACATCAAATGCAATAGCTTGGTTAATGTGCTTTAGGTTTTGTTTGAGCATAAATAAACGATCGATTCCCACAGCAACGCCTGCACAATCTGGCAAACCGCTTTCAAGGGCTGCTAACAAATTACTGTCTATCGTTTTTTCGGTTAACCCAGCTTGTACTCTCAACTCATTGTCAGCTTTAAATCTACGTAACTGCTCGTTATGGTCTTGTAATTCATAGAAGCCATTTGCCAACTCTACTCCTTGATAATACAGCTCAAATCTATGTGCTACACGCGAGTCACTTTGGCTTACTTTTGCTAATGACGCTTGGCTTGCTGGGAAATCATACACAAAACACGGCGTCCAATCGCCACTTGAGTTTTCTCCTGCGTTTAATCCCGTATTTAAACCCGTATTTAAGCCTAAGACTGGCTCTATCTTCATACTAAACAGCCACTGCAATAAAGTATCTGGGTTTGTTTCTTGCTGTAACCATTCGTCGGTTGAATGCTTAGCAATAATACTTTTTAATTCCGTTAAATTTGTGGCCAGCGGATCAAAAGAGAGGTAATCAATAAATACTTGTTGGTAACTCAGGTAAATTGCAGGCTGAGTATTTATGGTAAATTGCAGTAACTCATCTAATTCAGCCATTAACTTTTTATCATCAAAGTCTGGGCGATACCACTCAAGCATAGTGAATTCTGGATTATGAAACCGCCCTGCACTTTCATGTCTGAAAGCTTTAGTGATCTGGAAAATAGCACCGCTGTCAGCGGCCAATAATCGTTTCATGGCAAATTCTGGTGAGGTTTGTAAAAACAGTGTTTGTGTTTCGCCACTTGCATCAAAACTAAATTGAGTAGAAAACGCGTCCAAGTGTAAATCAGTCACTGTGTTATTACTTAATATTGGCGTTTCTACTTCCCACACGCCTTTGTCTGTAAAAAATTGGCGGATGGCAGCAACAAACTGCGCCCGATTTTTTAACGTTTCAATGGATGCTGAAGGTTGCCACATTGTGAGTTTTCCACTTTATTAACAATACGTTATTTGCAATAAAAAGCCCGACATTGTCAGGCTCTATTATTTTTTAACTGTTTTACTCTTGGTACTTTACTTAAGTAAGCAATTACTTCTGTACTCGACCTACATAATCGCCAGTACGTGTATCAACTTTTATCACTTCACCGATTTGCACAAACAAAGGTACACGAACAACCGCGCCCGTTGTTAACGTAGCAGGTTTACCGCCAGTACCAGCAGTATCACCTTTTAGGCCAGGATCAGTTTCTGTGATTTCTAACTCTACAAAGTTTGGAGGCGTAACCGCTATTGGGTTATTATTCCATAGTGTTAAAGTACAAACGTCGTTTTCAACTAACCACTTGATAGCATCCGTTACGGCTTTTTCGTCAGCAGCAACTTGCTCAAATGTCTCGTTGTTCATGAAATGCCAGAATTCGCCATCGTTATATAAATAAGCTAGTTCGATATCCATAACGTCAGCGCCTTCAACAGATTCGCCCGACTTAAACGTTTTCTCGATGACTTTGC
>JAWUWS010000104.1:0-23950 GCA_034111705.1 Psychrosphaera sp. | reverse complement strand
CGCTGCGTCTGAATACGCGTTAAAATATCCGGCTGGGTAATTAGAACAAGACACAACTACCATTTTTATTTGGTCGACATTGCCAACAGGTAATGTTTTAGCACGGCCTACTGGACTAAATGAGTCTAAGCCAATAAAGCGATAAAAATATTCAGTGTTAGGGCTAAGATCTTGCACATCTATTTTTAATGTAAAGTCGCGGCTTTTATCGGTGGTTTCTGTTCCGCGTCTAATGACATTGGAGAAGTTTGCATCCGTTGCAAGCTCCCATGCTACGATAGCTTGTTTTGCAGCGTCTTTTACAGAAGCTCGAGTCCAGATAATAAGCGCGTTATTTAATGGATCGCCACTGGCAACACCATGAAGGAAATCAACGGCGGTTAGTGACTTTTGTTGTAGCGCAGCACAGCTAGTAAACGAAGTGGAAACAGCCAGAGCAAACACACTACCAGCGGATAATTTTAAGAATTTACGACGTGAGGTAATTGTCATTTTTTACTTATATAACAAGTTTAAACAGTAACATCACCTTACTTTTTTAATATTTCATTTTTATAAATAGAAAAAGAAACTCTTATGACAATTACAGGTATGTACAGGCTTTCAGTAACTTAAACCGTTATGTACTGTGAAAGGCATAAAACAACAGGCCAATTGACCTGTTCTGTATAAACTCAACATGAGGAAAAATTAGCTATTGTTGAATCACTTTACATGGCAGATTGCAGTAACTGTTTAAAGCTTTCAACTGGATGCGCTCCTGCAATTGCATTTCTACGATTAATGACAACAGTCGGGACTGATGACACACCCATTTGATGCCACTGAGATTCTGTTTGTTGAACTTCTTGGAAAGAACTATCGTCTTCTAGTTTAGCCATAGAGTCCGCAACGTTTAAACCAACAGCTTCAACCTCTTTTGCCAGTACTGCACGGTCTGACACATCTTTTTGCTCAGTGAAAAAGGCAGAAAACAAACGTAATTTAAGCTCTGTTTGTAAATTAAACTCTTTAGCGTATTCCAATAAAACATGGCAATCTCGCGTATTGACTATTTTCATTTCTTTAAAATAATCAAAGGTAAAACCAACCTCTTCACCACGAGCCGCCATTTCAAGTCTAAACTGCGCACTGCTCTCTGGTGTAGAACCATATTTTCTAGCAGAGTGCGCACTTAAGTTCTCCCCTTCTGCAGGCATATCTGGGTTAAGTTCAAACGGTTGCCATTCAATCTCAACCTTATCTTGTAAACCCAAATCAGCAATGGCTTGCTCTAAATTACGATAACCGATAATACACCAAGGACAAACCACATCCGACACAACATCTACTTTTATCTTATCTGCCATATAAACCTCTTCATGCACTGATAAATAGTGCCTATAAATAATATTCACCGTTTGATGATTCAATTCTTACCGATAGGTAAATTAAAGTCAACCAAGTATTGCAAAGAGTGGCTAGTTTCGAGTAACGAGCATCGAGTTGAGAGTGAAAAGTTTGATTGGTGCTAAGCTGTAAGCAAAATCATGGTTAAGTTTGGAATTGATGTATATAAACTGTTCAAATAAATTTTGCTGTCCGTTTATCAGAATTTTTAATGATCAACTTAAGATTGGCAAATAAACAATCTGCTTTAAATTTGTGTAATTAGAGTGGGTATTACTTTTGCTTACAACTTTAATATTCCAAATACAAAAAAGGCTGTTATATAAACAGCCTTATCTAAAAATCATTAAAAATACTGGCTACTTAAGCCCTATCCCTTTGATAACACTATCAATACAAAATTCCAGGTCGGATTTATCAACGCCAGACCGTGCCATTGATGCAGTGCCCTTTAAAATTGTAAACACAGCCATTGCATTCTCATGTGCTTTTTTGTCTAAACCTAACTCAATAGATTCTGGGTCTTTTTTAAACAGCTCTATATATGCAGGCGGCGGTATTACATCAAATTCTTTGAGCATGTTTTCAGCTTGGTCTGGAATTTCTCCGCCGCTTACTTCTGAACGGCAAAACGCTAAGTAACACCCTTTCATATTATTTGGGTCACACTGTAAAGATAAAGCCGTCATCATATAATTACGTAAACGCTCTTTTAAAGGAAGTTCACTTAAAAACAGTAACTCGCCAGTCGGTTCGATAATAGTATCGATATAAAGCTTTGTCGCTTCAATAAATAACGCTTCTTTATTACCAAATGCACTGTACATACTAGGTTTATTAATACCCATGCTTTTAGTTAAGTCAGCAAGGGAGGAGCTTGCGTAGCCTTTACGCCAAAAAACTTTCATTGCAGCATCTAGAGCTTCATCTTTATCAAATTGTCTTCTGGTAGTAGCCATACTTAACGCTCAAAAATATAGTGGATATTTCTCGAATTATAACGCCCAATAAAGCCAAGTCAATTACTAGTTAATGCCTTTAGACCCAAGTAATAAATACATAACTTAAGCTATGAGTTTTTTTTATTCAATTAAACAAAAAAACGCCAATCATTTGATTGGCGTTAAATAGCTTTGTATCTCTAGTTTTTATTAAAATAACAATTTATAACCAAAGAACTTCATCGCAACTGTGTTCAAAAAAACGATTGCTAATATCACTGGAATATAAGTTTTTAGTGCAATACCTGAGAATTTTAATAGTAAGCTATTGTCACCTTGCTTCATCCCTTCATCTAATTCTTTTCTGAAATTAACCATTTTCCAACGAGAAATAACAAACAGACAAATTAACAAACCATTTAATGGCAATATAGTGTCGTAAAATACATCGTAAATAACATCAAATAATGATTTAGAGGCTCCAGCATAATGAGTTAGACCGGTAAGACTGTCTGACATACCAAATGACATAGAAGTTAATACAGTTAAAAACACCATAACAACCGCTAAATAAACGAGTGACTTCTTACGGCTGACTTTCATCCCATCCATTAATGCCGCATTAGGTACTTCAATTATAGAAACTAAAGACGTTATTGCTGCAAAAAATACAAGTAAGAAGAATATAGAAGCAATTGCACTCGCTCCAAAATAACCAATGTCAGTTTGTAATGACAAAAACACTTTTGGTAACAATACAAAAATTAAATTAATAGACGACTCATTTAACTTGTCAGGGTCGACCATAGGGTTAAAACTAAAGATTGCAGGCATGATCATTAAACCTGCAACAAAAGCAACGCCAGTGTCAGTAAGCGCCACTAATTTTGAAGAGTCTGCTATATCTTGTTTCTTGCTGATATAAGAACCATACGTTACCAAAATGCCCATACCTAATGACAGTGAGAAAAATGCTTGAGATAATGCAGAGTTGATAACACTACCATTAATTTTAGAAAAGTCAGGGATAAGATAAAACGACACTCCAGCGAATGCGTTATCGAGTGTTAAAACATATATAACCAATAGTATGAGTAATAAAAATAACGAAGGCATTAATATTTTTGCAGCTCGTTCAATGCCCTGCTTAACACCACTCATTAAAATAACGCCTGTGATGGCAACAACCACTATCATATAAATAAATAGTGAACTGCTAGTAATAAACTCACCAAACATTTTAGGATCAGCTAAAGCGGCTAAATCACCAGTCACTGCATGATACAAATAACCAAATATCCAAACCGTGATCACCATATAAAAAACAGCAATCATAAATGGAGTTAACACCCCTAATAAGCCTGCAATCTTCCATTTTTTGTCATTATTAGATATTGAATTATATGCGCCTAAAGGATCTTTATTAGTATGTCGACCAAATGACATTTCAGCCATCATCACAGGTAAACAAATTAATATCACAAATAACGCATAAATGAATAGAAATGCGCCACCGCCATTTTTTGCAGCAGCAACAGGGAATCCAACTAGATTACCAATACCTACAGCAGAACCCGCTGCGGCTAAAATAAAACCAAGTTTTGAGGAAAAATGCTCTCTTTCAGCACTCATACAAGCTTCCTTTAATATAATTATTATTATTGTAAAAATTTTATGCTCCGCATGCTAGCAAGTAATTTATACTCTGTCTTCCTCTGTACTTGATTTTTAGCTCAAATGTTGCAAGATCCAACCAAATAACTAAAATCTACTTAATAGAACAGGAATACCTTAATGTATTATATGATTTGCTCACAAGATGTTGAAAATAGCCTACCCTTAAGAATACAAACTCGTGAAAAACATTTAGCTCGTTTACATGATTTAACAGCTCAAGGGCGTTTGCTACTTGCTGGGCCTTTGCCTGCTATTGATGCCGAAAATCCAGGTGAAGCTGGTTTTACAGGCTCTTTAGTAGTTGCAGAATTTAACTCTTTAGAAGATGCTCAGCTGTGGGCAAATGAAGATCCATATCTTGACGCTGGAGTTTATAAAAACTCTATTGTAAAACCATTTAAAAAAGTTTTGCCGTAAACATTTAACGCCAATTAATAGGAAAACCACTTTGTTTAAGAAAAACTATTTATTTCTTTTTTGTTTAATATCTCTCAGTCCAAGCGTAACAGCTGAAGAGTCTATCGGTCGTTTTAATATAAAAGAGGTTAAAGAGTGTAAAAATAAATTTGGTAATACCATTGCTTATTCGACTTGCTTAGATAGTGTACTTTCAGATAAAGCCAGAAAAGTGAAAACGTGGGAAAAAAGCATTAACTTAAAACTGCAAGAAGCGGTTTCTATCAATGGCCGCAGAGATGCGGTGGTATTGTTTAAAAAATCTAGCCAATCATTTAAGAAATTCACAGAAGATAACTGTAAGTGGCAATACCTATCCTTGTTACCTGATATAAATGTTGCGGCTAACATGTCCAAAGAATGCCATGTTTTTATGACAGTTCAACGGATACATGAATTACAGCAACTTAATGATTTTGAGTTTTACTAAAATAGCCATAACTTGAGGTGAACTCATAGGAGTTCACTTTTTATTCTTCCTTTTTTTCTCCGTCCACTTTACGTTTCATCGCGACATAAAAACAAACACATCCAACTAACATTGCAATTAACGCATTTATGTTAAATTCACTTTTGTTGTAAAAAGTTGCCAACAATATAAATAAACCAACCGCAATAACACAAATAGAGAATACACCTAAAATGCCTTTGCCTGTGTTTATTGACCTATTTCTAAATTTATTAAATTCCATATTGTTAACCTTTTATCATCACGGTTATTTTATTAACGGTATTTAAATTACGACCCGTTCCTGCTTGGTTTAAACACCCTTCTATATTAGCGACTAATTTAGAACGACCTATCCCTTCAGGCGCATATAGGTAAAAAACGTTCGCCTTGGCTTGGTAAGCTTCCGTCTCAGCTAACCATTTGTGAGTTTTTTCTAGGTTTAAATCTATATTTTTTTGGCAAAAGTAAAGGTGAACTAACTTACCATCTTTTTCTTTATAAGGGTTATCCGCAGCAACTTGATTAAATTCGTTAGCGGTTATAGCAAACACGTTAGGAGTAAAACCAAAGTGATTTGTAATTAACTCTTTAATGTCTTGTTCTAGTATTGTTTTTTTTAAACTATCTGTTGCTTTTAAAACTATATTGCCAGTTTGAATATAGGTTGAAACGTCTTGATAATCATTGGCCTTAAGCAAGGGGACAAGTTCTTTCATTGGTAACATGTTTTTGCCACCAACATTGATACCTCTTAATAAAATCACAAATGTTTGCATGTAGACCGTCCTTCATTTTAAGTGCTTATTACTTGACTGAATTTATTCTGGCTTTATGAATTGCTTGTTTTGTTCTTATCAGCACTTGCTGCTTTTTCTATTTCGATGTCCGCTTTTGATCTAAGGCTTTTCTTCTCGCGTATGTTGGCAAACGGATCTGAAAGATTATCTAAAGTCTCATTTGCGTTTTCTTGCGCTTTTTTAGCAGTTTTATTCTCAGCTACTTTCATCATACGATGTAAGTCTGAATCTTTACCGCGCGTTGATTTTATTTTACTGACAATAAACCAATAAGCGGTAACCAACACTAAATAAACAAGCCACTTTATAACATAAGATAAGCCTAAACTTGCGTTGTTAGAAACTAAGCTGTAGTCCACATAATCTTGATGTAGAAAAGACGTAAGCATTAATGCTAAAGCCAATATGACAGTAATGCCGACATACTGTTTATACTTACGCCAAATAGAGATAAGCAAGGTCCACTTTAATAGCTGATTAAACATAATCGTCCATTACCCCCACAATGATAAACCAAGTAAAGATGCCAGTACTAAGAGCCCTTTTTCTTTAGTCCCACTTAATATTTTCTGCTCTTCTTCTTTAACGATAACCTCTAATTGTTCTTCATTAAAATCTTCAGGTACTTTACCCGCCAATACAATTCTAGTTTTTGCTCGGCTAATGGCTTTGTCTCTGATCTTTTGCTTTAATTTCGCTTTAAGATTTATGATTTTTTTCATCGTTAGGTTTCACTACTTAATTTTGTTAATTGGTTGTTTATTCCAAACCAAATTCATCTAATAAATGCGCTTTTAATGATGCTGGAACGCCTTTGATGGTTAACGTGTCTGAACCTGGTGAGTAGTTAACTCTGTCGCCTAATAAAACTCTATCAAACGAAACAGATACTCCACCGCCAGCACCAGAAAGCTTAACTAGCTTACGAACCGTGCTTTTATCTAAGGTAACTTTATCATCAAAACTGTACTCTTGTTGCTGAATAAAGTCTTTAAATTCATTATCAGAAACTAAAGATAAGGCTTCGTTTAATTCTGACATATCCGCATCTTCGCCACTTGTGATCTTTTCACTACAGTATTCAAAAACCTTTTCACGAGTGTCTGACTTTTCAGCTTGAGCCATGGATTCTGTTGACATAAAGTCATCTATTGCTGTTAATAATTCTTTGCTTTGGGTTTTAGCATTAACGGTTTCTGTACAACCTAATAAGTCCATAAAGAAATCATTAACTTGGCGACCAGCACGACCTTTAATAAAGGAAATGGTTTTTAAGTCGTCTTTGGCGTGCATTAAATTACTTACGTCTATTCTGGCCGCTAATTGAATTTTATTTAAATCTAAATGACGAGCACGTTGAATACCAAAATCTGTGTCAATGGCGAAGTGATCCGTTAAATTTACCACCCCAACCATAAAATAACGTGTCGCAACATATTCGTAGTCGATGAGTAATAAGTATCCAGTCTCTTCAAACTCGTACTTTTCTAATTCGGCTTGAAATAATTGCAGCGTACTTTTTGATACATGATCAAAGGCAATTTCTTTATTTATATAGTTATGCAATCCCTGAGAGAAAGCGGTATTCTTTTCTTCACTAAACGCGGCGTAGCTTTTACTTGGTTTGGCGTTATAAATATTATGAAGTTGCTCAACAAATTGATTTGATTTGTCTAAGCTGTTGTCTGTCATTACCGCCCATTTAGTAGAAAAGTCGGTATCTTCTTTTTTTTCGTAAAATGCGATTGAAAACTGGTTAACCGTTAGTGACATGGTTTTTCCTAATCATTATATTGTGTTAGCATCTGCGTTAATTTAAATACAACGCAGTTAAAAATTATATGCCAATCATATCAAAATACTCTAACGATGAGATTAATAATTTAGTTAATGAAATAATTTCTGTTATTCAGACTAATAAAGCACCAGTTAACCTTGCATTAATTGCTCTAGGTAACACAGTAAGTAATGTTATTGACGATAATGTTCCACAAAAGCAAAAAGTAGCGATTGCCAAAAGCTTTTCAGATGCGCTTTTGGCTTCAATAAAAAACTAGGCTGGCTTCAATGAGAAGATAGCCTTAATAAAGAGTACTTAGAAAAAGAAAAGTGAGAGATTGAACAATTGATAAAGATACCTAGTCCACAGGAGCTTGAACGCCCTTTCAACTTATTGTCATGGGGACACTGGTTTACATTAGCCAATATTATTTTAGCTTTGTTATTTTCATTTTTCTATCTCTCTCCTTCACAACTCCCGGAGAGCTTTTTAGGTTGGCTTTATTTAGGTGTTAATTGGCTTGGGCATTTTTCATTCTTAGCTATCAGCTGCTTTATTTTAACTATATTTCCCATTATTACCTTATTTCCACACAGGCACCATATACGCGGTACATCCTCAATAATGGCGACTATTTTTCAATTATTGCTGTTCTTAGATGTGCTATCGTTTAGAAGTTTAGGTTATCACTTATCCGCTAGCTCAATTTCACAATTACGTGAGGTTGAAGACTTTTACACTTCTCAAATGGGCAATGGTTATTGGGTACTGCTACTTTTGGTTTTTACTGCCATTTTGTCCTATCAATTCCTTGTTAGTAATTTAACTTGGAAGCGTATTGTTCAATTACAAAATTTTAAATATAAAAACTCAATTGCAACAACATTGGTTTCAGTCTTCTTTATTAGTCACTTTATGCATATATGGTCTGACGCGACACTTAACTCAGATATTGCAAAACAAAATAACTTATTTCCTATTTCGTACCCGTTAACCGCTAAAACACTTCTGGCTAAATATGAGTTAATCGACTTACAAAAGTACCAATTATTTAAGTCAAAACAAACTGACGTTACTGAATCAGGCTTTATCATAAAACCTTTTACCGTGGTTCGTTGTGAAGTAGCTGATAAAAGTAACTTGTCCGTACACCTTGTGGATAATACAAATTTTGATGCTATTGAAACTTGGCTAAATAAATTTAGTATTAAATATCAAACATCAAGTCAACTGAATATACCAAGCGATCTTGATGCTGTTATGTTTAACTTTACAACTGGACTGCCGGGCTTATATCGTAATATGGCAACCCCAATGCAATTAGAGGTAAACGAACAGTTTAATGCCAATAAAATTGCGATAGAAGTCCACAGTGGCGCTTATGACATTGCCCAGCAGTCGGCCACGTCTGAAAATAAACGAGTATATGTGTTTTATGATAAAACAAATACGTTACCGTTTTATAAAAGCAAAGTGATTTTAATAGGCTTTACCCCCTTTAATAATGTCCCTATTGCGCCACAAAATATTGTTGCCTCTTATATTAAAGATGGACTTCAATGCCCTGAGTATAATGAAAGTAATTTAATTGATAGTGCGTTGACTGATATTAGTGATGATTATATTTTCACTAATTTCCACGAAGGTTTTTTTAGTGTTGTTTACAAAGATAAAAGCATGCTGTTTGAACATGGTCAATTGGTCTCTAATCTTTCGTACTCAAATAGTGAGCCTGTTAATGAACCTTTAGATTTACAAACCATTCAATCTGCCATTTATAAACTGACGAGCAAAAGACTTAAATTACAGCTACAAAAATAACTCACTTGTAGCTGCTATATTTTTATCGTCAAGTTTATGACTACCCATGATTATATTGAGTAAGTAACGTTAACGAATTAGTGACACTAACGCAGGAGTGGTTCCACTGAGGATAAAAAATCAGACATAGCTAAGGCTTTATTCTGACCCTTTATTAAATTGGAATTACGCTTGTATTGAGTTAGCAAATTTACTGCATTAAATGGCTTGTTTGAGCTCTGTGAGCTATCCGCTTTGGCTGCTTTCAACATTAATTGCTTAATACGCTTTTCTATTAAATAAAGTAAAAAAGACGACATTAAAGGTTTAGTTCCCACTTCATTAGCCAATACAAAGTTGGGGATTTGATTTTTTAACCACTGAATAAACAGCTGATATACCTGTGTAAACTCTTCTACTTTTTTATCTTCCACCCAATGCGCTAATTCACTTTCTGAGTTATTCGAGAATCCAATAATATAGTCGGCTAAGTCTGGGTAAATGGCTTTAAGCTGCTCTTTGCTTTTATTAGCAATATGTACAAATTGACAACGACTTAAAATAGTCGGTAATAACACAGCTTTTGATTTACACAGTAAAAATATAAAACATTTGTCAGTTGGCTCTTCTAGCGTCTTTAGCAAAGCGTTACTGGCATTTTCTGTCATATTTTCAGCGTGTTCTAATACAATTACCTGATTTCCAGATAAATGAGACATATTTGACAAAAACTGAGAAATGGCTCGAACATCATCCACACCAATTGTGCCTTGGTCTGCATTTATCATCATAAAGTCAGGATGCGTGTCTGCGTCTAATAATTTACAACTGTGGCAATGACCACAATACTCTCCAACCTGAGTTTGCTCTGTTTGACATAATAAACTGCGAGTTAATCCTAAGATGTTAGACAAGCGCTTTTCTGAATCTACACCTTCAACAATGTAAGCATGAGCTAAATTAGCTTGTAGCTTAGGTAAAGACAATATATCTAGGCTGTTATTCATAGGCTCTTATTAATAGACTCTTATTGGTAGCTTCTTATTTATGGGTTTTCGTTGCTCATTAACCAAGTGGTTAATTGTGTTGTGATCTGTAATTGCACATTTTCAAGATCTTTAGATGCGTCAATCACAATAACTTTTGGGTTGTTTTTTGCCAAAGACAAATATACGGCTCTGGTGCGCTCAAAAAACTCAATTTGCTCACGTTCAATTCTATCCAACGTCCCACGAGCTGCAGCTCTTGCTAATCCAATTTTAGGATCTAGGTCCATTAAGATAGTTAAGTCAGGTTCAAAGCCTTTTAATACCGCATTTCTAATTGGCATGATCAAAGCTTGATCAAGCTGACGTCCACCGCCTTGATAAGCTAAAGAAGACATGTCGTGTCTGTCACCTAATACCCACTTACCATTATTTAGGGCTGGTTTAATCACATTTTCAATTAACTGTATACGACTGGCATACATTAATAACAATTCAGCTTCAGGTGTTAATACTTCATCGGTTTCAGATTTTACAATCTCACGCATTTTCTCTGCCAATGGAGTGCCACCAGGTTCACGCGTTGTCACAAACTCAATATCTTGTTTGGATAATATTTTTTTTATCAGTTCCAATGCAGTTGTTTTTCCTGCACCTTCTAATCCTTCAACAACAATAAACTTACTCATTTACAACGTTTCCAATTAATATTTATTTTGCTTCAAATAGGCCTGCACAGACTTGTTATGCTCTGCCAATGTCGTATTAAAAACATGACCGCCATTACCTGAAGCTACAAAATAATAATAATTTGTACTTGCAGGGTGTAATACCGCATGAATAGAAGCTTGGCTTGGATTAGCAATTGGGGTTGGCGGCAACCCATTGATACGATATGTATTGTAAGCTGTTTTTTGTTTTAAATGCTTACGAGTAATGTCACCTTGATATTCATCCCAAATTCCATAAATCACAGTAGGGTCTGTTTGTAGACGCATTCTTTTATTTAACCTGTTATGGAACACAGAAGCTATGATCTCTCTTTCAGCGGCTAATGCAGACTCTTTCTCGACAATTGATGCGAGTATTAACGCCTCGTAAGGTGTTTTAATTGGTAATTTACTTTCTCTATTGTTCCACAACTTAGTTAATACATCTTTTTGTTTAACTACCGCTCTGGCAAGTAAATCCGATGCATTGGTATGGGCAGAGTAATAATACGTATCTGGATACAACCAGCCTTCTGGTGTACTGGTTGCTAATAACAATTTTTTGGATAATTCAGGTAAAATACCTGACTCAATATCATTCACTAAAAATGTGGCGTCTTTTAGTTTATCTAACACTTGATAAATATTATCGCCTTCAAGCAAAGTAAATGAAAACTGTTGCTCTTTGCCTTCATTTAAATTTAAAACAAAGTCACTTAATAGTAGATCAGGTGTTAATGCATATACCCCAGCTTTTATTTTTGCGATAGCTGGGTTTACCTTAGACAGAACTTTAACCCCTAAACAGTCGTTAATATACGTAAACTCTTTTAAACGATCACAAACAGAATAGAGTGAATCACCCTTTTTAATATGGATTAATTTAGCGGAATCTAAAACAATAGGCTGGTTAAAGCTAACGTTTAATACCCCTATAGATATGACCGTTAGGCACACACAAAACAAAGCGATTACGCTAAAAACAACTTTCTTGCTGAATTTAAAAATATTAGGCACAGGTTACTTCTTTCATAAATTTTTGACTTAATTCGACGTCCAATATTCTATCATCAATCGAGGACACTGCCTGTACACCAATTAAGCTATTACAAATAATCATAGCTTTGGCATTTTGGCTTACAAACTCCATTTTTTTTGTAGCTTGGATGATATCAGGTTTTGCATCGAGTATCTGATTAAGCATAACTCCACTGACTCCTGAGTTAACCAAGGATGGTGTATGCCATTGACTATTATAAAGCCAAAGTACATTGGCTTTGGTTGTTTCAACTAAGTTGCCTTGAACATCTGCTATTAACCCATCATAAAACCCTGTTTGCTCTAACTCCGCAGAAGCTAAAACCTGCTCCAAACGGTTACAATGTTTAATGCCTGCTAATAACGGTTGTATACCTAATTGGGTTGATAGTTTAGTTAATTTTATTGGTTCTGGCTGTATTAAGGTAGTGATAAATGGCGTGGATAGTTCACCTGACGATATGAATATATTGGTATCAATTTTAGAGCATTGTCCGTAACCACGTAATGACTGGCCTCGACTAAAGTGAACTTTAATAAAACCAAGTGTTAGTGACTTGGATGCTTTAATTACTACTTGCTCTAACAAGTCCCAATTAACTGGTGTGAACTTTAATTGGGTATTGGCTTTTTTTAATCGAGCTAAATGCCCTAATAAAAATTGTATATCCCCATCTACAACTTTGATAGTTGTAAAATGACCATCACCGTATAAGAAACTTCGTTGATTTTGAAATTTATCATTAACAGATATTTCATTTAAGTTGTGATCAAAGCACAGAAAAGACATAAAAAAAGCCTAACTAACAATTTAGATAAGCTTTTTGTATCAAATTAACGATGAATTATCATCTTAATAATGCAAATAGTTACATTTTTTTAAATAGTAGAGTACCGTTTGTACCACCAAAACCAAATGAATTACATAGGGCATATTCTAACTTAACATCACGAGCCGTGTGAGGTACGTAGTCTAAATCACAGCCTTCATCTGGATTATCCAGGTTAATTGTTGGCGTTACTTTTTGATCAATCAAACTCATTGTCGTGATAATCGACTCAACTGAACCTGCTGCACCTAAAAGGTGACCAATCATAGACTTAGATGAAGATACCATAACTTTACCAGCGTGATCTCCAAATACTCGTTTCACCGCTGCGGTTTCAGCTTTATCACCTGTTGGTGTTGATGTGCCATGAGCATTAATATAACCAATTTGTTCAGGATTTATTTGTGCGTCATTAATCGCGTTCATCATAGAACGTGCTGCACCATCACCGTCAGCAGGCGGTGATGTCATGTGATAAGCGTCACCACTCATACCAAAGCCAACGATTTCAGCATAGATATTCGCACCACGAGCTTTGGCGTGTTCATACTCTTCAACAACCATAACACCGGCTCCATCTCCTAAAACAAAACCGTCACGGTCTTTATCCCAGGGGCGACTTGCTTCTGTAGGGCTATCGTTACGAGAAGATAAAGCACGAGCAGCACCAAAACCACCAATACCTAACTGAGTTGAGCCTTTTTCAGCGCCACCTGCCACCATAACATCAGCATCACCATAAGAGATCATACGTGCAGCCTGGCCAATATTATGTACACCGGTAGTACAAGCTGTTGTAATGGAGATATTAGGACCTTTTAGTCCATACATAATAGAAAGATGACCTGAGATCATATTGATAATGGTGGATGGAACAAAGAATGGAGATAATTTTCTAGGACCAGAATTCATCAACTTAGTGTGATTCTCTTCGATTAAACCTAGACCACCAATACCAGAGCCGATAGCAACACCAATTCGGTATGCGTTCTCTTCAGTGATTTCAAGACCAGAGTCACGAATAGCTTGAACCGCAGCAATAAGACCGTACTGAATAAATAAGTCCATTTTTTTTGCGTCTTTACGTGCAATGTAATCTTCAGTATTTAAACCTTTAACCATTGCCGCAAACTTAGTACCGAAATTTGTTGTATCAAAGTGAGTAATTAAGTCAACACCACTTTTTCCTTCTAACAAACTTGCCCATGATGATTGTACGTCGTTCCCTACAGGTGACAACATTCCCATTCCGGTCACAACAACTCTACGCTTCGACACAAACACTCTCCTAAACTTCTACCTAATATCAATTGTATTAATGAACTGGTGTACATATAAATTCATTAATACAATTAGTATTTACTTCTAAAATCTTCATTAATAAAACAAATACAAGATGAAAAAAAAGGCAGCCAAAGCTGCCTTTTTAGAATAATTTTAAATTATTCAGCGTGTGCTTTGATGTAATCTACAGCTGATTGAACAGTTGTAATTTTTTCTGCTTCGTCATCTGGAATTTCAGTATCGAACTCTTCTTCAAGAGCCATTACTAATTCAACAGTGTCTAGAGAATCAGCGCCTAGATCATCAACAAAAGATGCTTCTGATTTTACTTCTTCTTCTTTAACACCTAGTTGCTCTATTACGATCTTAGTTACGCGATCTTCAATGCTCATCTTATTTTCCTTATCAATAAAAAAGATAAATTTTAAATTTTGAATACGGCTAGTTTAATTACTGATAACCACGTATTCAAGTTATTATTTACTTTATGTTGGTGGTCGAACCTCACAAGTGCGATTCGGCTACTTTTCCATCAAAATCAATGTAATTTCGACGGTTATACCATATACATACCGCCATTTACGTGAATGGTCTCTCCCGTAATGTACCCTGCTTCATTACTAGCAAGGAAAACAACAGTAGATGCAATTTCATTTGGGTCACCTAAACGGTTCGCTGGAACTTGATCTGATATCGCTGCACGCTGACCTTCATCTAACGCTTTAGTCATATCCGTATCAATAAATCCAGGTGCTACTACATTAACTGTAATTCCACGAGATGCAACTTCTCTTGCAAGAGATTTTGAAAAACCGATAACCCCAGCTTTTGCTGCTGCATAATTTGCTTGTCCGCCATTTCCCATAGTTCCAACCACTGAACCAATGTTAATAATACGACCATGACGCTTTTTCATCATAGGTCTTAATACAGCTTTACTTAAACGGAAAATAGACGTTAAGTTAGTGTCTATAATGTCATTCCATTCATCGTCTTTCATACGCATAAGTAGGTTATCTCTAGTGATACCCGCATTGTTTACTAAGATATCAATATCACCTAAGTCGGCTTTAATTGCAGCTAATACTTCCGTAATTGAATCTGTATCAGTTACATTAAGTGCATAACCTTTACCGTTGTCACCTAAGTATGCTGAAATATTTTCAGCGCCGCTTTCTGACGTTGCAGTGCCTGCTACTGTAGCACCCATAACAACTAATTTTTCAGCAACCGCTTTACCAATTCCTCTAGAGGCTCCAGTAACCAAAACGACTTTGCCCTCTAAACTAAATAAAGACATGTTTATTCCTATTTTTTAATATACGTTTAAAACATCGCTTCTAAACTAGCGCTATCGCTAATTGAAACACAACTAATTGATTTATCTATGCGTTTTGATAAACCCGATAATACTTTCCCAGGGCCGAATTCAAAACATTCAGTGACCCCTTCAACAACAAAATGTTGCACAGTTTCAGTCCAACGAACCGGACTGTAAAGTTGTTTGATCAGTGCTTGTTTTATACCTTCAGGCGACTGCTCAGCAACAACATCACTGTTATTTACAACCGCGATGTCTGGCTTATTGAAAACCAAATCATTTAAATCTTTTGCTAACTGATCTGCCGCCGGTTTCATTAATGCACAATGAGACGGCACAGAAACAGGTAAAGGTAATGCTCGTTTTGCGCCAGCTTCTTTACATAACTCCATTGCACGCTCTACTGCGTCTTTATTACCTGCGATAACAATTTGGCCTGGCGAATTAAAGTTTACTGAAGAGACAACTTGATCTTGTGCTGCTTGCTCACAAGCTTTTTCTATTAAGTCATCAGCTAGACCAATTATTGCCGCCATAGCGCCCGTTCCTGCTGGAACCGCTTGTTGCATATATTGACCACGTTTTTCTACTAATTTAACACCATCAGCTAATGACATTACATTGGCACAAACCAAAGCTGAATATTCGCCTAAACTGTGACCCGCTAGAAACGTAGGTTTTTCACCACCATTATCTAAATATGCACGCCAAACAGCAACTGAACTAGTTAATAAAGCAGGCTGTGTAAATTCAGTTTGATTTAACTTACCTTCTTTATCTTCACTAACCAATGCCCATAAATCATAACCAAGTGCATCGCTGGCTTCTTTGAATGTATCTTTAACTACTTGCTGGCTTTCATAAAGGTCAGCTAACATACCAACAGCTTGAGATCCCTGACCTGGGAAAATAATTGCTCTAGTCATTAATCATTTCTCTAATTTAGGTTTATTAATTTCTAATTCTAGTCTTTAACTTTAGTACTTTATTAACGCAGATGACCAGGTAAAACCACCGCCAAATGCATTAAACAATATGGTTTGCCCGCGTTGTATTCTGCCATCTCTAATAGCTTCATCCAATGCTGTAGGAACCGTTGCTGCTGAAGTATTACCAAATCTATCGAGGTTGACGACAACCTGATCCATCGACATGTCTAATTTTTTAGCAACAGCGGAAATAATTCTTAAATTGGCTTGATGAGGCACCAACCAATCAATATCTGATTTTTCAATATTATTAGCTAATAATGTTTCATCAGCAACTTGAGATAATTTAGTTACAGCAACTTTAAATACCTTGTTGCCTTCCATTGTTCCCCAAGAAGTATGAACAGAAGCTTCATCACCACGAACTGGCATAGCAACTTGTAATAATTCAGTGTAATTTCCATCCGAGTGGATGTGAGTGGATAATATTCCAGGTTCTTCTGAGGCTTCTAAGATAACGGCTCCAGCAGCATCCCCAAATAAAATCACCATAGAGCGATCTTCTGGGCTCATCATTTGGCTCAAACAGTCTGCACCTATAACTAATGCTTTTTTCGCTTTTCCCGCTTTAATATAAGTATCTGCCACACTTAACGCATAACAAAAACCTGAACATGCAGCTGCAACGTCCATTGCTGGGATACCTGAGGTTAAACCTAAATCTCGTTGAACTTCACATGCTGCACTCGGTAATGCGCGCGCATGACTTGTGGTACCTACGATAACAAAATCTATTTCGCTAGGATCTATGCCTGCAGCTTCAATGGCTTTTTTAGACGCTTCAACTGACATAGTTGCAACCGTTTCATTTTCACCTATGATGCGGCGCTCTTTCATACCTGTGCGTTCTTGGATCCAAGTATCATTGGTATCCACCATATCTTCTAAATCTTTGTTGGTACGAACCTGCTTAGGAAAATAACTACCCGTTCCTGCTATTCTTGAAAACATGCATCCTCTCTAAGTCTTTGAGACTATTTTATTTCTTCTCGTCCTTAAGAACCTGTTCCACTTTGTCTTTTATTTTGTGTGGAACTTGTCGTTGCGCCTCTTTAATCGCTTCTTTTATTGCACTATAAAATGCTTGAGAAGAAGCGTTTCCATGGCTCTTGACCACAATTCCGCGCAATCCTACCAGACTCGCACCGTTATACTGGTCGGGGTTCATCTTAGAAAATAGCTTTTTAATCCCTGGAAGCAGTATTCCTGCTAGGATTTTACTTAAAAATGACTTTTCACTGAGTGCTTTAATTTTAGACAGGATGAGTTTAGAAACACCTTCAATGGTTTTTAATGCAACATTTCCAACAAAACCATCACAGACAATAACATCTGCTTTACCAGAAAATATTTCATTTCCTTCTGCAAAACCAACGTAGTTAATTTCTTTGCAGTTATGTAGTTTTATTGCCGCATCTTTTAGGTGCTGGCTGCCTTTATTGTCTTCAGAGCCAACATTTAGTAATGCAACTCGAGGAGATTCAATTTGTTCAACTTCGGTCGCCATCACGGAACCCATCACAGCAAACTGAAACAAAGTGTCAGAGCACTGATGGATATTGGCACCTAAATCTAATAGGAATACTTTTTCATTTTCGTAAGTTGGTAAGGCACTAATTAACGCTGGGCGTTTTATACCGGGTAAGGTTTTTAATACATATCGAGCAATAGCTAGTAATGCGCCTGTATTACCAGAAGATACACAGGCATCCGCTTGTTCTTGCTCAACCAACTCTAATGCTTTACGCATTGAAGAATTAGGTTTACGTCTTAAGGCAAGATCTGGGCGTTCATCTTGATTTATTACTTGCTCAGTATGAACAATAGTTAATCTTGGATGTGCTAATGCATTATATTTATTCAGAAAGGAGTGAATACTCTGTGAGTGACCACAAAGAAACAAGTGTAAATGGGGATATTTATCAACAGCTTTGATCGCTGCAGGGATAGTAGATCGGGGGCCATAATCGCCCCCCATCATATCTAGCGCAATTCGAATATCACGCATAATATAAAGTAGCTTAAACTTACTTTATATTACTTTACGGCCTTTATAGTAGCCATCTGCTGTCATATGATGACGACGGTGAGTTTCACCAGTCGTTTGATCAACAGATAAATGCTCTGTAGTCAATGCATCATGTGAGCGACGCATGCCACGTCTAGCACGGGATTTCTTACTTTTTTGAACTGCCATTAGCCGTCTCCTAGTTCTTAGATTATTTCTTTAATTTTTTCAGTATATCAAATGGATTAGATTTTTCGTCATCCATTGCTTCTGGCGCTAACTCACCAAAGGTCATGTCGTCTTCTGTAATCGAACAATCTTTTGGTTCATGCATTGCTACAATTGGCAACGCCAGCATTAATTCGTCTTCGATTAATTGAATCAGGTTAATTTCACCATCTTCATTTAACTCGATTTCTTCATATGCATCCGGTATCGGGTCTTCGCTCTCTTTCGCAGCTCGACGTACTGGTGTGTATAAAAACTCAGTAGAAACACTTGTTTTTATGCCATTACCACAACGCTGACAGCTCAATTCAAGATTGACTGACGTAGAGCCTTGAACAAAAACTAAATTCTGTGGATCAATACCACATTCAATAGTTACGTCCAGATGTTCGTCTAACACATCAGCCACTTCAGCTAAACGAGATAGTTCACCACTAACTATAATACCGTCAATGGTCATTCGTTTTAACGCAGCTTTTGCTGGTTCGATCGAGATTGGAATTTTCAACTTTTGCATAGGGCGCGCATATTATAGCTACTAAGCGATATAGTCAAAAGAAAATAGTATGAAACTGTAAAAAAAGCTAAACTTATTCCAGTTTCTTTATTTATTAACCACTTTGCTATTTTTTTGAGCGACTTATGACTAAAACTCCAACTATTATTCTCGGCTCTACTTCTCCATTTAGAAAACAAATCTTAGAAAAACTAAATTTATCTTTCTCAACAGCAAAACCAGACGTTGACGAAACCGCCCTACCTAATGAAACAGCTCATCAGTTAGTAGAGCGTTTAGCCGTGGCTAAAGCACAAGCTGTTGCCAATAATAACGATAATGCGTTAGTTATTGGCTCAGATCAAGTTGCTTTGTTTAACGACACTATATTAGGTAAGCCACATACACATGAAAATGCGATAAAACAGTTATCCTCTTTCTCTGGTCATAAAGTAACCTTTTTAACTGGCTTGGCTGTTATTAATAGCACAACTGGTGAAACCTACTCTTTAGTTGAACCGTTTGAGGTTTACTTCAAACAATTAACGTTAGAAGACATTGAAGCCTATTTATTGGCTGAGAAGCCTTATAAGTGTGCTGGAAGCTTTAAAAGCGAAGCCTTAGGTATTTGTTTGTTTGAAAAGTTAGTTGGTGACGATCCAAACACCTTAGTTGGCTTGCCATTAATAAAACTGATCAGCTTATTAGATAAGTTTGACTATTCAGTTTTACAGCAACAACAATAAACGTCTTCATTAACAAATAAAAACTAAATACCATTAAACTGGCTGTGACTTATTAACGTTAACTAACAGCCAATTTTTTTGCTCGTATTCGCAATTGACGAATTAATTTATCGCCCCACTTTGTATAATGCTATTACTGAAATCCATATTAAACTTAGGTTGAATATAAATTTCACCATCTGGCATTTTTTTTGCCATTTTTTTTGCTTCTGACGCTAAATTGGCAACATCCAAATGTGATTGAACAATTCTGACATTAGGATGAATAATACCGCAGGATAACGACATCAATGAGAACCACTCTTTATTACCTTTTCTGCAAACAGAGTGATACCCACCTTGAGCTAAATGTTTTGCTTTAAAAATACTAACAACTCGTTGTTCAAATATCTCTAATACCTTTTTACATGCAAATTCAGGCTCTTGATGCTGAAACAGAACAACAAAATCATCGCCACCAACATGCCCAACAAAAGCTTCTGAACATACTTTAGATAAAATATCGGCAACCAAGCGGATCACTACATCCCCTTCCGCATAACCATACAAGTCATTAAATGGTTTAAAATGATTAAGATCGAAATAAGCCATCGAAAACGATTTTTTGCTGGCAAGTAACTGCATGATCTTTTGTTCTATTATAATGTTACCCGGCAACATGGTTAACGGGTTAGCGTGCTGTGCATGTTGAATTTTCTGCTCTGTCATTATTTTTAATAACGAGCGAATACTTGCAACACCAACATATTTACCTTTGTCCACCACGATAAACTCTGGGCGCAAGTCAAAATGCGTATTGTCCGTAACTAAACTACTAACATCATCAATAGACGCTGAAACATCCGCCGTGAACGGTAGATTTTCCATTAAATTAGTAATTGGCTTTTTATCATATAATGCATGACCGTAATCAGACGAAAATATCTCAGCCAATGTATCTCGGTAAATAACTCCGATTGGCTTTTCGCTTTCATCAATAACGGCGATTGACTGTATTTTTGTTGAGGTTTTGAATATTTGATAAACCTCAGAGCATACTTCGTCAATAGAAACCGGCTTAACACGAGCAATAAGCTTTTCTAACTCAAACGCCTTATTGTTACTAATTAGTTTACTCGGTCCAAGTTGTCGTAAACTCAAACTATCAGGAAGTTCTAAATCAGGGAACTCTTCTGGTTTGGATAACAAAAACCCTTGCGCAAACTGCATGCCCATTTTTTCTAACAATAGAAACTCTTCATTGAGCTCTATGCCTTCGGCAATAATAGACACACCTGTGGCAGTGCCCAATTCAAAAATGGTTCTTAATAATTCACGTTTAACGATATTTTGGTGACAACCACTAATGAAGTAACGGTCTATTTTTACAATGTCAGGTCTAAGCTCTGACCATTGTTTTAATCCAGAATGCCCAGTGCCTAAATCATCAATAGCGATTTTAAACCCTAGCTCTCGGTAGTGCTCTAAACTTTGTTTTAAAATGTGATTGTCGTTAGCTTCAAACTGCTCGGTAATCTCTATCACAACATTATCTGGCGAAATCCCCGCGCATTTTAATAAGTTTAATGTTTCACCTTTTGGATGATCAGGTTGAGACAATGTCCAAGGACTCACATTTAAAAATAATAATCCCGTGAGTTTTAATTGAGCAAAGCGATTTATCGCTTGTTGACGGCAGTGCAATTCTAATTCCGATAACATGCCCACTTGATCAGCTGTTTTAAATAAATGGTCTGGGTTTTTGATAATAGAATCAGCAGGTAAACGAGTCAGGGCTTCGTAACCTAAAATAGACTCTTGATCTATATCGAATATGGGTTGGAATACTATGGTTAAACTGCGGTCTAAAATTAATCGAGTGATTTCTTCAAGTAATGAGGTTGTATACGGCACATTAACCTACGTTATTAATATATAAAGAACATATATCTGTAATGTAGCATTGGATTATGTCGATTTTGTTACGAACAAACTTTGATATTGGTCTGACGGCACTTAATTAGCAATATGACTTTAAAATCCACTTTTAATGTCATAAACAAGAATGCTTGGGACATTAAAAGTGAGCTTCTATTATTGACAATTTGTATTGGCTATTGCTCTACTGTTCGATTTCATTATTAACTGATGTTAACGCTTTTAATTTTACTAAGCCTTTTTCTAAAACAGGATCTAAAGGCGCTTCAAAATGCACTGTAGTTTCAGACACTGGATGATAAAACGAGATCTCTTTAGCATGTAAAAACAAACGATTTACGCCTGCTTTTTTAGCTAACTTATCAAACTCTCTATCACCATATTTATCATCACCAGCAATTGGATGATCTTTACATGCTGTGTGTACGCGGATTTGATGCGTTCGGCCTGTTTGCGGTCTTGCTTCTATTAACGTCGCACCGTCAAACTCTTCGATTACTTCAAACAAAGTACAAGACTTTTTACCTTCTTCACGATTAACCACAACAATACGCTCACCTGACTTGGTATTAATTTTTAACAAAGGTTCTTGAACCGAACGCTGACTTGCACTCCATTGCCCTTTTACTAACGCCCAATAAACTTTATTCATGGTTTTTATACGTAACTGCTCATGAAGAGCAACCAATACCGAACGACGTTTTGCGATTAACAAAATACCAGAGGTATCTCGGTCTAACCGGTGAACTAACTCCAGCATTTTCTCTCTTGGGCGTAAGGCTCTCATCGCTTCAATCACACCAAACTTTAAACCACTACCACCATGAACGGCTATACCAGACGGTTTGTTTAATACGATTAACGTTTTATCTTCATAAATGATGGCTTTTTCAAGGTCTTGAACCGCTTGTAATTTATCTGATATTGCAGGTTGTGTATCTTGGCTAACTCGAACAGGAGGAACGCGAACAATGTCATTTAACTGTAATTTGTAGGTTTGCTTAATTCTGCCTTTATTAACACGAACTTCACCTTTGCGGATGATTCGGTAAATAACACTTTTAGGAACACCTTTTAGACGGGTGATTAAAAAATTATCGATTCGTTGTCCAACATAAGTTTCATCTATTTCAACTTGCTGCACTTTTGGATAATTTACTTCATTTTCAGGCATTTTTTGGCTTTCACTAGTGGTTAATTGAACAATTATATAAATAAACTATTAATTCAGTTGCTATATCTGCTATTGCAAACGATAATAACGGCGCTTTAAAACATAAAGCAACTGATTGAACTGCCTCAGGTAATGAACATAAGAGTCATGTAACGGAGCAGGGTTTGAAGACACGATCATATCAGAGTTAATAGATAAAGCCATGTACATATTACTGGCAGACCAAAAAGCTTCAAACCTCCACGCCAACTAAGTAAGGTAATGCGAGTATCATATTACCCTCTACTTTAACCGTTCAGACCAGTCGAAATATAGAGGCGTTAACTTAACCAGTGCCACGAATTCCAATAGCGTTTATATGCTAAAGGCACCGAAGAATTCTTACAATTAGAATCCAGTATCCTTGATTACAATCGTGATGATTGAAATACAGCAAGCACCTAGTTGGGAAACTATACAGCGCCGAGGTGTTTAGAAAGTGCAGATATAAACGTTCGAATAGTGGCCTTTGATAAAAGAAGAGTTACCTATAATGAAACGCATGTTAATTAATGCCACGCAACAAGAAGAGATGCGTGTTGCATTGGTTGATGGTCAAAAGTTATATGATTTGGATATTGAAAGTCCAGGTCATGAACAAAAAAAGGCCAACATCTATAAAGGAACAATTACACGAGTAGAGCCGAGCTTAGAAGCGGCTTTCGTAAGCTATGGCGCAGATCGTCATGGATTCCTACCTCTCAAAGAAATAGCTCGTAACTATTTCCCATCAGATTACAAATTTTCTGGCCGTCCAAATATCAAAGAAGTGATAAAGGAAGGACAAGAAGTAATCGTTCAAATCGACAAAGAAGAACGTGGTCAAAAGGCGCAGCCTTAACTACGTTTATCAGTGTTGCAGGAAGTTACTTGGTATTAATGCCAAATAATCC